>JBFRWQ010000350.1:0-4251 GCA_051439665.1 Microcystaceae cyanobacterium
CAATAATTATTTTGCTCTCCCAGTGAGACAATTGACAAATTAAATGATTGAGACTCGCTATGTCTTCTCTTAAGTTTCAAACAGTTTCTCGTAATTCCTTACTCACCCGTCTTGACTTTCGCACCAAATTAGTGATGATCGTAATGATTACTTTAATCGCATTTCTCTGGGAAAGTCCGATTACAGGTGGAATGTTAACCCTTGCGGTTGGGATGGCTTGTCTTTTGGCTGGAGTCAGATTAGGATACTTAGCAACAATTTTAAAATTAACCCTTCCTTTTTATGTTCTCTTACTGATTATTATGGGGCTTTTTAATGTTGATCAGGTTAAACTATTAACTGATAAAGAAGTTTTAACCCCTCTAATTTCTACCCCTGAGACATGGCGATTTTTAGGGGGCTTAACCCTCTCCCAAGAAGGTACGCTATATGGTGTTAATGTCATCCTCAAAACCTTAACAATGATTTTAGTGTTGCCTTTAGGCATTTTTACCAGTGATATAAATCAGATTGTGATTGGCTTAGTAAGGCTTAATATACCTTACAAAATTGTTTTTATTATCTCATCAACCTTGAGCTTTTTTCCACAACTTTTTGCCTCGGTACAAGCAATCTTAGAAGCACAAAAACTAAGAGGATTAGATTTGGATAAAATGAATTTATTTTCCCGCTTGAAAGTATATGCTACTGTTGCTGTTCCTCTCATTTTAAATGCGATGAATCAGTCTCAAATGCTAGAAGTTGTTTTACAGTCTAAAGCCTTTTCTGGTAGTTCCCAACGTACCTATCTACAAGAAACCGAATTAACCTCTTTAGATATAACCTTAATTGCTGTTTTCATTGGACTGTTTATCCTTGCCATTATCCTCTATTTCGGTTGGGGTGTGGGTCAATTTGCATGGCTACTATATCAGTAAAAGTTGAAAGATGCAGGAGTGAAAAAGTAGGATACAAAAGGTAAATTAGACGATTAAGAGCAAAAAAATGACATTAAAGTCCTTAAATCTCCTCCTGCCTCCTGCCTTCTTCAACACTATCTACTCTTGCAAAGCAATAACCGCCTCAAATTGCGCTAGTTTCTTATTGTCTTTGTCCTTTAAAATCAAGGTTTTTCCATCAATTTCATAGGTTTCAACCTTATCAAATAAGGAGAGAAAAGCACTTTCTTGAGACATTACTCCATCGGGCTGACTGCAAAGCTTTCTCGTACTTGCAAGAGGACTAAACTGAAGACCTCCTTCCGTTTTTTGCCATTCTCCTCGATAAGAATTACAACCTGCCAATCCGTAAACTTCTTTTTGCCCTGTCAGCCTCATATTCACCGTTGTTCCCTGCGCTACAGAAACAATTGCAGCCTTTCCATTATTGTACTGTTGCAGTTGCCAAAGATTTCCTGTTAAAGAAGCAGGACGTATTTTCCGAAAGACAAGCAGTGGCTTTTTCTGCTCATTTAATAACGACAATTGACCATCTTTCAGTTCGTATTGACTGACTTCTGCTAATGCCTTAAAGTAAGACTGTTCTTGTTGTGATAGCCCTTCAAAACCACAGGCCATCAAGGTAGAAGCAGGGGGAGTAAAAGAAATTTCTCCCTGTTTGATTTGATAGCCACCTGAATAACGGTTGCAACCTGATGTCCCGCTTATACGACCATCTTCTAGTCGTAACGTTGGTTCATGTTGAGAATAGGGGAGAGAAGGGACACCTTGGGCATTTTGAAAGCGTATTAGCTGCCAAGAGGACGATTCAAGGTCTTTTAAGCTTCTATCTGTAGTTTGGCTGATAAGATTAACTTCAGACTTCATAAATGGCTTAATTTCAGCCGATTTTGCTAACCCAATCCACGATAGAGTAAGCAAAAACGACAGGGTTAGCCGAGACAATAAACGGTTATGATGACTCATAATGGACACTCCTACTTTCACCTTAATCTAGTTATTTAGATGGAGCATGGGGTCAAAAGGTTCAAAGACTATTGATAATTCTCTAAAAAATGAAGAATTAAGAATTAAGAATGAAAACCCAATAGAAGTGGGGAATGTAAGCTAAAAAATTTACCAATATTTACCAATATTTATTAAGTATTATAAATGAAATATAAAAATGGAGATACTATGGTGAGTAAAGAGTAATTTTTTGATAAATTATTCTGATCGAGCAATTTAAAGAAATGAGAGAAAAATTATTATGGTTAACAATCCTTCTGTGTCCAAAAGTCGAACTCATCACATAACCTTTCAGGTAAATGATGTTAGTCCTTGTTCTGATCCCATGCCTCAAATCCCTTATTTTGATGCAGTTAAGCAATATTTAAAATCTTTTTCACCAAATAGCAAAATTGAGTCTTGTTCAGACTATCGAGGGAAATTAGTCGGAGAGGTAGATTATCCTCTTATTGAATATAATCCCTTAGTGGCTGCGGTTCATCATGCCTTTTCATTTCACTATCCTTTATGTTTATCTCCTGATATGATCTGGCTACTCATTGCTCAAGGATTCGCTAACCATGTTAATGCTAATGCAGAAAAACTAAGAGATAAATTTGTTAGTCATCAAGGTAAGAAGCTCCTTAAAGTTCGACGAGATGATTTTATCAAAGGAACACCAGAAAATCCTTGGACTGAAGTATTTAGTGAATTTTCTGCTCAAATTCGACAACATATTGGAGGGGTAACTCATGATCTTCTTGTGCCAACTTTTTCAACCACAGGATTAGTCGAAAAAGCAGCTGCTGAAGTTGTTTTAATGGATGCCATGCAGTCCTATTTTGAATACTTAGTTATGACACGTTGTGGAATTCCATCAATTAGGCTAGAAGGAACAGTAGAAGATTGGCAAAGCTTACGTCAAAAAACGTTAGAACTTGCACAATTTGATCTGGGATGGTGGATTGAATCATTAGAACCGATTTTAGATCAATTTATATTAGCTGCACAAGGCAAATCAGAGCCTAAATTTTGGGAGTCAATTTATAAATTTCATGGAGCGATGGGAAGTGGTTTACCTTATATAACCGGTTGGATTACTGCTTTTTTCCCCTATCTTCTAGATAACAGCACTGGAAAAGCAATTATTAAAAACAAGGTAAACCTCGATTCATTTAATGATAATTATGAAGGTGGGAAGATTCGTATTGAGCATGAAGTGACGACAGAAATGATTCCCCGTGGACTGGCCAAAGCTCCCTTTAAATGGCAGTATCATCGTCGAACTTTTTCGATGGAGTTTCTTGCTGGCTTTGTTGGGATTAAGCAAGATAATGAAGGCTTTCTACGGCCAGAAATTGGTTGGGTTATCCTTCAAAATAAATAACCATACTTGTTCGTAGTGAGCGCTTTAGCCCTAAGATAGCAATCAGGTTTCAGTTGTGATAAAATTGGTAGCAGGATTCAACAGTGTTAAATCCCCACGAGGCTGTATTTGTAGGGACATAATACCATTATGTCCTAATACCATTATGTAATAGCCTGTTTTGCTTCTCACATATCATTCCTGATTGCTATATAGTTACTTGAAAGGTGTCTGAAGGTTAGGTTGTGTTGGATCTTATCACTCAACCCAACACAAACCCATTCTAAGGCATCAAATTAGGTGAAACAGAACACTACGAGACTGATTTGATGGGTTAGCTTATCCTACGACAATTGATTACGGATTGCTTCGACTCGTTGACGATTAACTCCTAGATCTGATTGTCCTAAACGAGACGCAGAACGAACATGAACTACTTTTTCAGCTTCATCTCGATAAAACTCTACATCATCGACATATCCCATCAATTTACTCTTAAATTCAGTATATAAATAGTTATCAGTTGTCTCAATAATGGTTGTTCTCTCCATTCCTTCGATCACCTTTTGCAGATCAGCGATCGCTACAAAGGGTAAAGGATCGATCTTTGATTGAGGATTGCTACTTTGACTACTAACACAGTTAGGTGTGCCAGGACAAGGAGCGAGTTTCCCTTCTTTGACTCCTAAATTAGTGGGACGTTGGCCAGTAAAATTGAATAAACCCATAATGCTAATTAAACGACGAATATTGATTACTTTAACAAAGAAAGAGGAGTCAACAATTGACCCCTCCTACGAACTCCCCACACCCCACTGGCTGCGTCTCTTGTCAAAAGACGTAGCATTGCATGATTGTTATCGTGTTGATCGAATGGCATTACACCATTTATACACAGCTTATCAGGTCTTCTCAGGGATGTCAGTCGTTTTCCCTAAAAGAAAACTGAAGCAATTGTGG
>JBFRWQ010000351.1:0-6551 GCA_051439665.1 Microcystaceae cyanobacterium
CTTTTTTAATGCGGTGGGTTAAATAAGCGGTTAATAAAAAAGCATCCCCGTCAATATATTTTACGGCTACACATAGCCATTTATCACCGACTAAGGTATTTTCATAATAGCGATAATTAAGTAAAACGGTGGGATCTGTATTTGAGCGCCTAACTTGTTCAGGAATTAGCAAGGTTTCTTCTATTTTATATTCCATTGATACCATTTCAGGATGTTGCAGAATATGGTTTAATCTTTCTGGGGTTAACCTATACAGATTGACCTTGATAATCAGTAAATAGCTTCATATTTAAACAAATACCCTGCGATGGGTTACGGCACAAATCAGATAATTGTAGGGGCAGGTTTTGTATATAAATGATCGATTTAAGCTGATAAGTTATCTGCTAAACCTACCCTTACACCTAAAAGTGATCGCTGTGTCTAACCCATTCTAAAAATTATAAGTTTTGCTGATCACCATAACTTCAAGAAAGCCATTCAAATTTAAGCCATTAAACATTAATAAAGTATTTGGTCAAGACCTAAACGAATTTAATCTCAGAAGATTAATGATGAAAACGAATCCCCAAAAAGACATCATAAAGAAAACTGCCAAAATTTTTCTTTTCTAATAGTCCTAACGACTGATCACAGCCTTTTTGATCTAACAAGGGTTTCATCTTATAGTAGGCCGGTTGATATTGATACCAGGGAATTGATGGCCATAGATGGTGAACAAGATGATAATTTTGTCCCAAGATCAAGAGATTTAAAATAGCACCTGGATAAACCCTCGCATTTTTCCAGCGATCTCGCTCCTTAAACGGACGATGAGGTAAGTAATCAAAAAATAAACCCAAGGCTACACCTACCACCAAAGCAGGGACAAACCAGAAATTCATGACATAGCCAATAAATCCGTAATGAATCCCCAAAAATACGATAGTAAATAAGAATAAACGGCTTAAAAACCATTCTAAGAGTTCAAATTTCCTCCACAAACGGCGCTTGAAAAAGTAAATCTCATGGTAAAAAAAGCGTGCTGCGATTAGCCACAGCGGCCCCCCTGTTGAGACAAAATGATCAGGATCATTATCAGGGTCATTTACATGGGCATGATGTTGTAAATGAACCCTTGTAAACACAGGAAAGGCAAATCCTAGCATTAAAGCGCTACCATGACCCAAAATAGCATTTAACGTCCGATTCCGATGGGCTGCATTGTGGGACGCATCGTGAATCACGGTTCCTGATAAATGTAACGCTAAGACACTAGCGCTAAAACAAATCCAATCTGGCCAACTCCATAACCAATAACCACACACAGACATGGCGATGAGCATGATAGCGGTTAAAAACATGAGAACATTGAGGTTAAATCCCCCATCTGCTTTCAAATATTCTTTGGGAATGGTTAGCATCGTCTCAGCCAACTGCATGGTTACTGCTTGCTCCTTTCTATGACTTATTAGCTTTCTCACGTTAGCTTACACTAATTTTCGATTTAGGTAAAGATTTGTAACATTATCTCATCTTATATAAGGTGGACTAATAGATAATTATCGATTGAGGGGTCACTGACATGACTGCTCTTGGTTAATGCAAATGATCTTAAAATTAAATAGATTAAGTTATTTTGCTAAAAATGTTATGAAAAGTTAAGAAAAGCAATGTTTTATTACAGATTAGTGCGGTTCTGCCCAAAAGGGGTTATATTAAAAACATGGCGCAAGAGGATCTTAAAAACATTCCTTCCAATCCTTGATTAGAGCCTGTGCCTTCTGCCCTAATCAGCCCCAATACCCACAACAACCGCATTATTCAATCATCTTGATGGTTTCCTCCACTGGATGTCTATCACTTGTAACTTTTAAAAAGTGGTGTAAATCATATCAACACCTGAGTCGGTAAGATAATGCTAATGTGATCAACGGTATGGGTTAGTTGTTTTTAATCTTTACTATCTCTTTTCACTTTTTTCAGGAGTCCATATCATTTTCGTGTTTTGACAACCCGCCTCCGTAGGCGGGTTCATGGTTTGAACAGATTTACCACAAATAACACGGGTGCATGAAAGCCACCATCATTTTCATTAGTTAATTAAACAAGTGCAGCGCTTTAAATTTACCTATTCAAAAACAATACCCAATACCTACTCTTCGGTTGAATTCCTCACTTATTTCTAGACTTCTTAGAGAGCAATTATCTAAAAATCGCCTAACTCCATATTTAATCTACTAGAGGAAATATCCGTTTTCGGATTGGGTATTGTCGGTGGTTAACGAGACAGATAATGAATTAAACAGCTTACTATTTACCTCATTTTTGATAACGTGAATTTGACTGCTTGAATCTGCCAGAGAAGCTTTTTTATTAGCTTCAATTATTAATCTATCAGACTTGGTGAACCATTCAAGAGATTTTAACAAAAGTTAATCAAACAAGTGCAGCACTTCAAATTTACCTATTCAAAAACAATACCCAACTCCTACTCTTCGGTTGAATTTCTCACTTATGTCTAGATTCCTTAGAGAGCAATTTAAGTAAAATTGCCTAACTCCCAATTTATCTATTTGAGGAAATATCCGTTTTCGGATTGGGTATTGTCGGTGGTTAGCGAGACAGATAATCGATTAAACAGCTTACTATTTACCTCATTTAACTAAAGTGGACTTGGCTGTTTGAATCTGCCAGGGAAGCCTTTTAATTAGCTTCAATTATTAATCTATCAAAATTTGTGAACGGTTCAACATATTTCCATAAAAGTTTGCTAAATCTGAGTCAATGCTTTTTTTATCTAAACTTATATTAAGTCATTTCAATCTTAACCAATCGTGATCAATCATTGATTTTAGACAATTATGGTAGATTATAAGCTATAAACATCTTATATAAAAACTTAATTACTATGTATGCTGTCAAGCTAGAAAGCGCTAGTTTATACACCCGTGATGGAATTCGCCTTGATGCGGATATTTATCGGCCAGAGAGTCAAGAAACCTTTCCGATTTTACTGATGCGTCAACCCTATGGCCGCAAAATTGCCTCAACGGTGGTTTATGCTCATCCTCAATGGTATGCAGCACAAGGATATATTGTAATAATTCAAGACGTAAGGGGACGGGGAACATCTCAAGGAGAATTTGATCTCTTTGTCAATGAAATAGACGATGGCTTAGATACTCTACACTGGGCGCAGCAATTAGCAGGAAGTAATGGCAAAATTGGGATGTATGGCTTTTCTTATCAAGGAATGACCCAAATTTATGCAGCAAGTCATAACTTAGATGCTCTGAAAACCATTTGTCCTGCCATGATTGCTTATGATTTATATAGTGACTGGGCTTATGAGAATGGGGCGTTTTGTCTGCAAGGTAACTTAGGTTGGGCGATTCAATTAGCGGCGGAAACTGCCCGTTTACAGGGGGATAACATGGCTTTTCAGAGACTGTATGAAGCATCCCGTCAGTTACCTCTCAACGATTCTACCCCTGCTAATCCTAATCTTTTGCGGGAACTTGCCCCTGATTCTTTTTATCATGACTGGTTAAATCATCCCTATCCTGACACTTATTGGCAACAGCTTTCCCCCAAATATTGCCTATCTGAGGTAGATTTACCAATGTTACACATAGGGGGCTGGTTTGATCCCTATTTACGGGGTACGTTGAATCTTTATCAAGGGATGAAAAGTCGTTCTATCTTTGCTCAACATCTTCTCATTGGCGCTTGGGGACATTTACCGTGGGGACGTAACATCGGACAATTTGACTATGGGAACAATAGTATTATTTCTGTTGATCAACTACAAATTCAGTGGTTTGATTATTTTTTAAAAGGAAAGTCCTCAGATATGTTAGAAAAACCATCTGTTTGTTTATTTGAAATGGGTAGTAACCAGTGGCAATATTTTAATGAGTTTCCCCAACCAAGCTATCAGCAATATTTTTTAAATAGTATGGGATTAGCCAATCTCACAGAATCAGGAAAATTAAAAGAAGAGCAACCTAAAGCAACAACACCCGTTACAGATATTATTGTACATGATCCCTGGCGGCCAGTTCCTTCTTTAGGGGGTCATGCAGCCACACCTGCTGGTGTATTTGACCGCAGTTTATTAGACAATCGTAGTGATATTTTAACCTATACCTCTGACCCAATGGCTGAAGAAATGCACCTAATAGGAGCAAGTTTTGTCACGCTTTACTGTACCGCAGATGCCCTCAGTTTTGATCTGTCTGTGGTATTATCTCAAGTCACCCCAGATAGCAAGGTTTATCCAATTGCTCAAGGTTATGGCCGAATTGACGATACTCAGTTACCGATTCGTTTACCCTTACAAGCAACTTGTCTCAACATTCCGCAAGGCCATTGTTTAAGATTAAGCATTAGTGCAGCCTGTTTTCCCGCTTATGCTGTTAATTCAGGAACAGGTTCATTCCCCAAAGATAGTAAATTAATTGAATCGAAAATTATTACTTTAAAAGTAATGACAGGGAAAGAGTATCCCTCTTCTTTATCTCTTAGTTTACAGCCCAAAATCTGACTGATTGCCTGCCATAATATTGCCAATATGAAAAGAGGAAATCCCTTGAGAGATAAACCAATTTAAGGCCATTTCCTTTTGTTCAGGTGCAACAATCACCACAAAACCAACGCCTAAATTAAAGGTTTCTAACATCACCAGATCAGAAAGCTGTCCTGTTGTTTGAATCCATTGAAAAATGGGTAATCTCTCCCATGAATTAGGGATCAGTTTAACCCCATGATTTAAAGGTAAACAACGAGGTAAATTTTCAGGTAGTCCACCTCCTGTAATGTGCGCCATACCATGAATCTCTAATCCTGCTTTGATGCCATCTAATACTGGTTTGACATAAATTTGAGTGGGGTTTAATAAGGTTTCTCCTAAGCTTTTACCCCCTAATTCCTTGGGACAATCTTGCCAATGATAACCTTGGGTTTCAATCAGTTTACGAACTAAACTAAAACCATTACTATGAACCCCACTACTCTGTAATGCGATCGCTACATCTCCTACTTGAACCAAATCGCCGTTTAATAACTGAGATTTTTCCACAATTCCGACACAAAAACCTGCCACATCATACTCTCCTGTCTGATAAAATCCTGGCATTTCTGCCGTTTCTCCCCCCAACAAACTACATCCACTCTGATGACAACCTTCGACAATTCCTGACACTACTTCTGCTAATTGTTGAGGGTTTAAGCAACCCGTCGCTAAATAATCGAGAAAGAAAAGAGGTTCTGCACCAGACGTTAAAATATCATTGACACACATAGCCACTAAATCAATGCCAATGGTATCGTGTCGATTAACTGCTTGGGCAATTTTTAACTTTGTTCCCACTCCATCCGTTCCCGACACAAGAACTGGTTCTTGATAACCAGGGGGGATCTGAAAATAGCCACCAAAGCCCCCTAAACCGCCCAATACTTCAGGTCTAAAGGTACTTTCGACTTTTTTCTTAATTTGATCAACAAAGGCTCTTCCTGCCTCTACATCAACCCCTGCTGTTCGATAGTCCATTACTTCGTCCTCAACATTAATTGCAGTCTGATACAATTTTATGAGATTAGGTGCAAGGTAGTGGACTGTTTTAAATAAAATAGTGCGTTAGAATCGGGTTGTGTTGGGTTTCATGCCTCAACCCAACCTACATCTACTACCTCATTTTAGCTGAAACAATCCAGTAGGCAGAAGGAAAACCCTAATAGCGATCTCGTCGTCGTCTTTCCTGATTTTTCTGAAATTTATCCTTAGCAAGATACCAAAGTTTTTTGAGACGTAAATCAAGGGAAAATCCCCGACGGGTGGGAACTACCAAAGTTTGCGCCATGCGATCATGAAAGGCCAGATTGTAATCCTCATCCCCTAATGCGATCGCACAATCAATCACCAAAGGGGTTATAAAAATCAACATCGATAGAGCATTTCTAAAATTAATATTTAAGCCAATCATAGCTAATAAAGCACAGATTCCTAAGATTCCTTCCCTTTTGGCTAAATCTGCTAAGGTAGGTGTTGAATTATAGCGAGGATCTAACACTCTCATATCATACGCCCATTTTCCTGGACTTTGACCTTTATTTTTTTCTACTAATACGACTCTCAACGCAAACCAAGTCACCATAAACACTAAAGCTTGTAGCAGAAAATTAAACCAACTCGGACCACCAAAAAACGAGCTAGTTAACCAAATAGCAATAAAATCAAGCAAAAAAGCATAGGCACGGCGCTCTAAGGGAATTTTGGGATAACGCCAGTCTGAGGGATTGTCATCTTCAAGATACATTGTGTTGTAGGGAAGAACAGGGTATTTCTAATTTACCCATAATCTAGCTGATTATTAAAGGGTTGAGAATTGCTGTTTGAATCGTCCATATATCAATTAAGCCTAAAAAGATGGTAAAGACCAGTAAAATTAAATACATCCACGGTTGAGCGAGAGGACGGACATCAGTGGTATCAATTCCTGTTGCTTCCTTTACTAAACTGACTAAACGAGCAAAACCCGCCACACGCATTGGTAATAAATAGGCTTGAT
>JBFRWQ010000352.1:0-6115 GCA_051439665.1 Microcystaceae cyanobacterium
GACAGGATCAATAACCAACCCAGATAAGGAGTGGTGGAGGGTAAAACCTTGGACGAACTTAGAACAGCGCTCGAACTCGCAACCGAAGAAGAACTACAACAGTTTACGCAAATTCTCTTTAGCCGCAAACTTAACCCCATTGATTATGTCAATGTGCCCCAACCAGATGAAATTCAAAGCAAGGACTGGCAAAGTCAAATAGATGCGATCGAAACTCGATTTCGTTACCTTGCATCTGATGGTTTAACCGTTTTAAAAGGAAAAACAGATGACTTTAGCTATCGTAAAGCACTCATCCAAGTCTGTCAGTATCTTAAAATTCCCTACGGTAAAGAGATGACAACCACAGACATTGAAGCAGAAATTTTCTTACATCTGATTGAAAAAGCATGGAAAAAACTGCCAGCAGCCGATAAAAGAAGTATTACTCGTAAGGTTCAACAATCTCTCTCTCAACAGTCTTTACCTGAACCCTTACCCATCGATTTAAAAAATAACCCCGTTAATCTCATTCTGAAAGGAAGTGGGGTTATTGCTATTAATTCCCTCTTAAAATCCCTGATTTTGAAACAAATTGCTCGTCAGTTTACCCTTCATTTTACCCAATATCAGATGGCTAAAACAACTATTGTGCAGGGTGGAGGAGCGCTGGCCAATCAATTGGCGGTAAAATCAGCCCAACGGGGAATGGCCATGACAGCAGCCCGATATGGTGCGGTAAGATCAGTGTTTGCTTTTGTTGGACCTGTATTATGGGGCTGGTTTTTGGCTGATTTAGGTTGGCGTGCGATTACAACCAATTATGGACGCATTATTCCAGTTATTTTTACCCTAGCAGAAATTCGCCTGACTCGTAGTGAATGTTGGGAATTTGCCTAGATTTGAAAATAAATGAGGCAATGCAGAAGAAAGGAGGGTTTCAGCACCAAAAATAATATATAAAGGGAGTTTAATGGGTGGATTTGGTATCACTTATCAGGTTTGCTGGTTTTAGGTTTCAATTCTTCCCCCTCTCCCCACACTCCCCCCTCTCCCCACACTTCCCACACTTCCCACACTCCCCCCTCTCTACCTATAACTGGGTTTTATCAGTCAGAATTTGATGGGTAAAGCCCATCCTACTCATTGGGTAAAGTCACAGTTTGTAACCAAAATGCCTCAATTCCTTCCACAATTTTAAATAACTCTTTGAGGTTACGAGACTTGGAAATAAAACAGTTGACGTGCAGTTCATAACTGTGATATATGTCCTCTTCATTGCGAGAGGTAGTCAAAACTACCACAGGAATACGTTTCAAAGAGGGATCTTGTTTAATTTCCGCTAGTACTTCCCTGCCGTCTTTTTTGGGCAGATTCAAGTCCAGTAAAATTAAATTGGGACGGACTGCATCCTCATATTCTCCTTGCTGACGTAGATAGTCCATCGCTGCCATGCCATCCCTCACCACTGTTAACTGATGAGGGACATTGCTGGTCTTGAGGACTTCTTGAACTAATCTTGCGTCCGCTTTAGAGTCTTCTACTAAAAGGATTAGTCTAGTTGGTTCGCCCTCTGAGATGGTCACGGTCACGTCCTCCTATGGGTAGGGTAAAGGTGAATGTTGATCCCTGTCCAAGTTCTGATTCTACCCAGATTTGTCCTCGGTGACATTCAATAATTTTCTTACAGATCGCTAACCCCATTCCCGTTCCTTGATATTCGTCACGAGTGTGTAGCCGTTGGAAAATGACAAAGATACGGTCAAAGAAGCGTGAATCAATGCCAATCCCGTTATCCTTGACTGAAAACAGCCAAGAATCTTCTAAGCGCTGGGATGAAATGTGAACTTCAGGGGTTCTGTCACTGCGGAATTTAACCGCATTACCAATCAAGTTTTGGAATAGCTGCATTAATTGGGTACTATCTGCCATCAAAGTTGGTAGGGGATCATGAGTAATGATAGCGTGATTTTCCTTAATTCGTCCTCGTAGATTGGCTAATGCTCGGTCAAGCGCTTTTTCTGACTCGGTGAGTTCAAATTCTACTCCTTGAATATCGACTTTCGAGTAAGCAAGGACATCATCAATCAGGGTTTGCATTAAACTGACCCCATCTACCGCAAATTGAATAAATTCCCCTGCGTCTTCGTCTAATTCCTCTTGATAGCGCATTTCCAGTAACTGGACATAGTTAGCGACTTGATTGAGGGGTTCTTGTAAGTCGTGGGACGCAACGTAAGCGAATTTCTTCAATTCTGCGTTAGAGAGGGACAAGTCATGTGCCAACTGTGCCAATTCATCGGCTTGTCGTAGAATAATGTTAGTAATGGCTTTGCGTAATTCTAGCGCTGCTTTAATTTCCACCGATTTCCACGGTAGGGATTTTAAGCGGACTGTTTCTTTCCACAGTTCAAAGGACTTACGGGGAGATAGCTGCACATTACCATCCACTTCTACTGCTTCAAAAGCATGATTAGGATCTCCCCCCCAATTCACGGTTTGAATTACTTCGGGACGGAACCACATCACATAGTTACGGTGGGAAATGGGAATAGCAAGGACTCCACTGGCAACATTCTTATAACTTAAGGCATCAGAATAAATACGGGGCAAGGAATCAGTTTGGAATACTTCCCCATTACTATTCAGTTTGACCCATTGTAGAAGGAAATTCAGGTCTTCTGGTGCAGGGGTTTCCCCAAGAGTAAAGCAGTCTTCCCCCATAAAAATAGCTGCGCCCTGAGCGCCTGTTAGATCCAATAGGTTAGGGGTATGCTCGATTAATCCTTTGACAAAGCTATCAGATTCGCTCATTTTTTCTACCAGTTGGGTTTGAACTGTTGCCAACTTCATACGGTAGTCATAGTCTTCTGTTTCTTCTTTAACCGCAATTTCATTAAATACCACTCGGCCTAGGAATTCACAGGCTTTCCGCAGTTCATAAGGAACAAATTTAGGGGTACGGTGGTGACAAGCAATTAGTCCCCATAATTTCTCTTCATGAATTAAGGAGATTGTCAAAGAGGATTCAACCCCCATATTGTGCAGATATTCTAAGTGACAATGATAAGCGCTGCGAAGAATGGAAAGGGTTAAATCTGAGGGTTTATGGGTGTCGGGATGAACTTCGGGATATAAGGAAACAGGTGTGGCGTAAATATCGGGAATGAGGCGAATATAGTTAGCGCTAAACAGACGACGGGCGGGGGCGGGAATATCTGACTCAGGAAAGCGTAATCCTAAGTAGGATTCCATTTCATCCACTTTATCTTCTGCGATGACATCGCCATGATTTTCTTCATCAAAACGATATAACATCACCCGATCAAATCCAGTCAGGTTGCGAACCTCTTTAACAATAATTTCACAAAAGTCTTTGAGATTAGCTGATGAGTTTTGTAATTCACTAATGGAGGCTTTAGCCAAGTGATAGAAGCTTAAGAAGGGAATGCTTTCTTGAGAAATAGCAGGTTCTAATTCTAAGACTAAAAAGCCATCAAAATTGCGATGAAATACTGCATCAAAGACCACATATTCATCGCCTGAAACTCTTGCCCATAATTTCGTTGGATTGACGTAATCTAAGTTATCGTGAGTTAATCCTCGTTTCAGGGGATCAATTTGAAAGGAATCAAAAATCTCGTCTAATGTTTTACCAATGATATTTTGAGGGGCAATCCCTAAAATCCCATAGGTGTTTGTACTGGTTTGAATAATACTTAAATCGGCTTCATTAAGAATAAAGACAACGCCGTGGGGCTGAATTTGTCCTGATAAATGGATTGGATTTTGTTCCAGTGTATGGGCTAAACTAATTTGTGTCGGTGTTACAGTAGGATTGCTAACCATCGTTTCCCCCTAGACATTCTGTTAAATCTGCGTTATGAACTCAAATATTCATGTCCATAATTTCCCAGTTTCCTTCAGTATAGCGTAGCTTTCTTAATGGTTTTCCTCCTGTTTATTAAGAATCTGATCGTTTATTATTAAAAACTATTGCTTTTCACAAATTTTCTTTAACTAATTCTGTTTTAAATCTGAAGAACTTCACCTGATTGGAGCTAAAATAAATTGTTTTGTCTATAAATTATATAGTGTTAATTCTTGTGATTATCCTAAGATTTACCAATTTAATTGATCTTAATTTTAATCGATAAGTTATCTAATTTGAGCTAAAATAAACTTTGCTTCATCCTGAATTTGTTGAGCACGTCGAAATAATTCCTGTCCGATATGTAGATAATGATCATCATAATTGAGGGTAAAGGTTTCTAATTCATCTAAACCATCCCCTAAATGATTTAAGCAATAGTATAGGGCTGCTGCTACTTTGGCATATTTAGGTGGGTTTTGTTGAGACATAAATAAATGAAGGGCATAATCTAGATAAGAGCGACAGTTGGTTAGATAAGTTTGAAAATTCCCCATTAATTCATCATCAAAGGGATCAGCCGCTAAGTCATCAATTTGGTAAGGGAGAGGATCTAGAATTTGATTAAAGGCATGATTTAGGGGCAGATAAGTTCCTTGAAACCATTGTTCTCCATATTTTTGGGAAGCCGTCTCAGCGCTACGACGGCGATTATAGTATTGTTGTGCTTGGGCAGTGCGTTGTTGTCGTTTATTAGTGGGTGAATCACTTAAGCGCTGTTGATCATACTCAGAGCGACGTTGAGGATCGCTGAGAATTTCATAGGCTGCATTCAGTTCAACAATTTTATGATGATTAGCGGTTGATTCTTGACAGTCAGGATGAAATTTTTTCGCTAATTTACGGTAGGCTTGTTTAACTTCCCCTTGGGAAGCATTAGGGGAAATTTCTAGAGTCTGATAGGGATTGGAAGAAAGAGTCATGCTAGGGTTAATATTAAGTACCTGTCCGTGATTCTAACTCAGTTCCCATATAAGAGCGATCGCCTAATTTTTGTAACAAGGGACCATGAATATCAAATTTTACCTGAGAAACAGAAGCTGCTAACATATCGATGCGATCACGATAGCGCCCTAAATCAACCCCTAATAAATTACACAAAATCACCCTAATTGTCGTTTTATGGGAAACCACCAAGACATTCCCTGCTAAATGTTTCCCTTCGATTTCAGAGATCACTAGCATAGAACGACTGGCCACTTCTACGGCGGTTTCTCCCCCTGTGGGTGGATTCCATGCAGGTTCAGTCATCCAGTTAATATAATCTTCTAGATGATGTTCTTTGACCCATTCATGGGAATTATCTTCCCACACGCCAAAATTCATCTCTTTGAGTCCCTCTCGCAACTGCATCTCAACTCCCACTGCATCACATAGGGGTTTAGCGGTAGCAATGGTACGCTTCATTGGACTAACGTATATAGCAGACCAAGGAATCGATTGATAGGCTTTAGCAAAGGCTTCTGCCATTTTGTGACCTTCTGGGGTTAAATCTGGGTCGAGAATGCCACAATAGCCTCCTTCTCGGCTATAGATGGTTTCACCGTGACGTAGGAAATAGATGGTTAAACTCATAGGTTCACTGTTAGACGATTGATCACTTTTAATTAAAGCACGGGCTGCGATTTTAAGCTTGTTTTCCTTATGAACGGTCTTTAAATATTATTTAATTGCCAAACTTTGATAGAACCATCAATACTACTTGTCATTAATATATTAAAGATAATTGTAGGATGGGTTAGATGCAGGGATAATTGAGCGCAAAACCGTTAGAAGCCTTAATTTGTGTCGTAACCCATCACAAGGTGGACAGGAGGTGTGGGCGCAAGCCTTGCGCCCCTACAGGAAGTTTGGTATTTCATTTTTCATTCTTCATTTAGCTATAACTTTGCCAAAGAGTAATCACCCCTCTACTATTTCCTACTGCTAGATAATGGCCATCTTGGCTTAAAGCTAATGATAAAATGGCATCAGGGCGCTCTTTTTCGTCACTTGTCAGCGCTTGTAACGGTTGATCACTGCTAGGGTGCCAAATACACACATAACCATCTGCCCCACCACTATAAAGACATTGGCCATCAGCGATAAAACAAAGCGCTTTGACATGGCCATCATGGGCATTTAACTGCTTAATTGGTTCAATAGGGGCTGATGATGGCAATTGATCTGAATTAACTTGCCAAATCTTAATTGTACCATCAATAC
>JBFRWQ010000353.1:0-7400 GCA_051439665.1 Microcystaceae cyanobacterium
TTAACAATAGTATTGGTTTTACTATCCCACAGCATCGGTACTGTTGCTCTACCTTGATAATGTTTATCCCCTTTCTGGTAAACTTGAGCAAGGGTATTACAGTCTGGGGTCGGTTTTTCTAATACCCAACCTCCTTCGGTGGCTTTCGCAACCACCCAAACAATAGGAATTACGTCTTCTAAGCCTTTTAGCGCTCTCACAATGAGGGTGCGATGAGCCCAAGGACAACTAAGTCCGACATAAAGATAATAGCGCTCTTTTTCGGGGGGATAGGGCGTATCATTTTGCTGACTGATTTGATGTCTAAATTGGCTTTGGGGGCGAACATATTCCCCAGAGGTGTTACTCGGAGCAAGACGAGACATCATTTGCAACCATAGGGTTGTCCAGCCCCATTTACCCAGTTTAATAATGAATTTTGAAGGAAGTGCCATTTTTTATTGCTTAATGTTGGTTGCTAAATGGTTTAACAAAATTGGCTAACGTTTCAAAACTGCGACATTGTAGCCATAATTTTCCTGGTCCTTTAAAACGACAGACTTTCCCTTGTCCTCCGAGAATACCATTAGCTAATCCTTTTAAAGAAAGTCCTCTTAGGGTTTCAATCTGATAGCTTAAGCTTTGCTCAAAGGCAACAATATAGCTGGTATCAACAAGATGATCCTGAGAAATAGAGACTTCGATGATACCCCCATAAGCGCTAAACCAAATGTCTCCTCGGCCAAGGGTTTTTAATAAAAAGAGAGATTTACCACTAAAAAAATCTTTCCCTTCGAGAAATTCACTATCAATAGATACTTTAGAACTAAGCGCCAGTAAACTAGAGGATTGAATCATTAAGCCCCTATCTTCTTTGACATAATAATGCTGAATTGCACCAGGAAGAACTGGCGCAAGATATAAATCTGCTTTATGTTTTTCTACGCTATATTCTTCGAGAGGGACGGCATCTTTCCCTAGCGCTTTTTGAATGTCTTTAACCCAATCTTCTTTGACCGTTGATTGATAAGAAATTCCCCTAGCCATGCCCATCATCGTTGATTTTTGCGCCAAAACCTTGTATTTCGGCTTCAAAGTCAGCACCAATGATCCTGATGCTGGTAGATGTTCTATGCGATGGGGAATATCGTATTTATCAATTTGATCGGTCATCTGAGCAAAGATTGAAAGTTATAGGGGGAGATTTGTCCATCCTAGCTTAACACTTTCTAATTAAGCTGTTTTCTTCTGTAAGAATCCCATTAAACTATTGAGGAAGTCTTCACTCAGACCTTGATTGGCTGCTGCGGCTGTCTCTTTTTGACTGGATGAGGTTTCAGCTTGGGCTTTAATGAGGTGAATCATCGGTAATTCTTCCACCAAATTAACCACAATCAGACGAAAAGCGATCTGTTGCACCTGTTCAATGGGTAACTGGAGTTGTTTGGCCATCTCCTCTAAGGAGGAATCTCCATCGGTATATTCCCAAACTTGCCATTCTGTTTGATTCAGTCGCAGTTGGGGTTTCTCCTGAATCACACTGGTTAAAGCCGAGGTGGGGGTGGGTAATTTATCCTCTATGTTTGACCAATCTTTTAGCGCTCTTAAGCCTGCGAGGGTAACTTCTGTGCCTGGACTACTTAGCCCTGTCATTTCCATCATCGGTAAGGGAATGGAAGGGTTAAAGGCAAATTGAGCATCAGACAGGGTAAAAAGCTGGCAAACTTGTTGCATTACTTGGACATAAAAGACCAGTTTTAATTTATCTGCTTCGAGTAACCCCTGCGATTTCATGTAAATGCCCAAAGGCGTGTCTTTGAGGTGATCATCTGTTAGTAATTCAACCACCCTATCTTTGACCCATCCCCGTTGGCGCATTAAATTGAGGAGTCCTTTGTGATCACTGGAATCGGCGGCAGCGACAATGCGTCCTTGACGAAACCAAATATGATGCTGTGCTGTTTCTTCGTCCTTTGAATGGGTTAGGGTTAATTGACCTGTTTTATTTCCCTGTTCCAGAAACTGAAAGAGTTCGGGTAAGGAAAAGTCTGATAATGTTCCAATAATAGTCATAATTGCATACTCCCTGCTAGGATGCCATTAACATTTCTTGTTGGCGTGCCATCAGTTCCTGTACTAAAACCACAATCGACTGGGCAACTGATTCAGTTTCATTCGGATTGACAGAAATAATGGGTGGACAGCTCTTTTCATTATTATAACCCAAAGCAATGGCCATATTTTCAGGAAACCATGCCCCCGGACAATCGGTATGACTTAAGCCGATGATCATGGGAATTTGAGCCCGTTGATTCATGAAATTTATAATGCGACGTGCATAGCGGAATTCATGGGGACGATGGGCAGCCACTAGGATCATATAAGCATGGGCTTTTTCAATCAGAATATCCCACATAAAGTCAAACCGAGATTGTCCTGGTGTGCCGTATAGATGCAAAGCCATCTCAGGGGTAAATTGCAGACGGCCAAAGTCAAACGCTACCGTGGTTTTTTGCTTGATCAGTAAGGTTTCATCCGTTGCACAGCGATCGGTATCCACCGGATCAATTTCACTTACCGAACGAATAAACGTAGATTTACCTGCACCAACGGGTCCAGTTATCACTAGGCGCATAATTTCCATCAACAAACCTGCCTTTTTTGTATCTAAAATGTTAGGGAAAGAGTCAATTGTACTGAGACTGAAGCATCATTTGACTAGATATTACGATGAAGAGTAAAGATACTAAATAGGATGTTATTAATAATGAGGGCAAAAACGCTTAATCCTTTTTACAGTAAGAGTTTTCATTTCTCATTCTTCATTCTTCATTCTTCATTCCATACAATCAACTCTCAAAAGATTCTACCTTAATTTAAGGCTTGTTTAAGATCACCAAGAGCATTTTTGATTTCTAACATCAAAATACCTTGTTTAACTGCTTTACTGGCTAAGACTAAGAACACAGCATCTTCACCACAACTGGTTAGCACACCATAACCATCGCCACCTTCGACATAGATTCGTTCGATGTTACCCCGTGCTAGTTCTCCCCCAATACGTTCCCCTAAAGAAAGCATAGCAGCCGACATTGCAGATACCCGCTCTTCGTCCATATTAGCTGGTAACGTTGAAGCTAAAGATAAGCCATCAGGAGTTACCAAAGCAGCCCCTTGAACGTCACTGGTTCCTGAGACAAAATCTTGCAGAATATTGTTGAGTTTTTCAGCGTTAATCGCCATAGTTTTAAGTATCCTTTTAAGTTGTTATCAAAATGGAATTTGAAAGCATTACATTGCTTTGCCACCACTCATAACTAAGCGCTGGAAAAGGTCGGGAGTCCAGCCCGTTGCTACAAAAGCAGCCTCTACATAAGCTTGTTCGATAAAGGCTAAATCAATCATACAAATTTTAGTCAATGCTGCTTTTAATTCTGCGTCTTTTCCTTCTGCTTCTAGTTTTTTGGCTGCTTCCCGAACCACTGTAGCCATAGCAGGGACAACGTGTTTAGGACCAATGCCCAAACGAATATGAATGACACCGATTTTCCAACGATTATCAGCATATTGAGTTCCCCATTCATCGATGCCAGCAAACATTTCAATGAACCACTTAACAAAGGTTTTTTGTAAGCGAGGCATCCGTTCGGGTGGCTCAGAGATCATCGCATTCATTTCTTCGTCTCGTTTTAGATAATCATAAAAATGCTCTGACATTTCTTCGGCAATTTCTTCTCCCCAAGATGCGTAGGATTTAAGTATTGCTTTATCAGCATCAGTAAAAAGCATCCGAGATTCTGTTTCTTTCATGAACGCAGTAGGATTAAGAGACATGGCCATTAAGACTCTCCTTTCACAATGATTAATTTTAGATCAGTTTAGATGAATCAACACTCTTTTTTTAAAGCGAATTCACTCTTTCTGCTTATATCATAAGTCATAAAAGTCAATTGGTATTCTATTTAACAAGAAATGATTTAACGATGTAAAGAAAAGATTAAAATTAAATAATTAAATTAAGATTAAATTTTACCAACTGTATGTTTAAAGTCAAGTACATTTTATCCCAAATTTATATGAGTTGACTTTTGTTTTAAAAAATGTAACAAATTACAATCTTGAGCATCAATTATTGAGAGAGTTTGGGCAGAATGAAAGTAAGAACACTTAACCACCTTGATAATAATGAGAGGATAGTTTTATGGCTACTGAACAAAAGAAACAAGAGAACCGTGCTGAACTAGCTAACATGGCGTTGCTTAGTGTAGCTGCTGGTGCATGGGACTTACTCGGTAACGGAGTTAATGCGTTTCGTGGACCGATGGGTAATGAAATTCTCAAGGTGATGGAAAAAGAAATGGGTTTAGAAATCGCTGGTGAAGACCCAGAAGCAGTATTAATGGAAATTAGCCGTATTTTTGTCGATGAATACGGAATTGCCAGCGAAATTGAAATTAACATTCACGATGAAAAGCATTTTGAAATGAAAGTTCATAACTGTGCTAATCGTGCGTTTACTGACAAATTATTTGAAGCTGGTGTTGAAAAACCCTTTATTTGCCCAATTATGAATGCTAGTCGGGCTGCTCTCGGACGAATGGGTTACAAAGTTCGTGACGATATTGAGCAGTGGAAAGAAGGAAAAGGCTCAATTATTCAGTTTGAAGCCATTTAGTCTAAACTCCAGTTAGCATTGCCAGGACATAGCATTGCTATGTCCCTACGGTATCTCCCGTCAATTAACAGGTTGACAGGGGATTAATATGTCCCTTTTTTCCTCACCGTTCAATTACTCGTCCCAATTAGGATACTTGACGATGAAAGATCCCATTATTCTCCCTAGCAAGTCCCTTTTATCCTTGGCGGATGATAGCTACTGGAAGGATATCCTCTATCGAGTGGCCAAAATTGGTACAGAAATTGAGGTTTCCCCCCCAAAAAAGGTAAAACGTGAAGTATTTGAAGCTAAACTACAAGAACAATTGTCCCCGTCCTATTCCTTGGAACAATTGGGGGAAAATGGGGTTTTAGATGTTAAAGCCGAACATTGTGGCGTAGAAATTCGAGTAATTGGTCGTCATCCTTATTTTCGCAATTTACACAAGCAATATGCTCGCATCCTATCAGCCGTTCAATCTCTGGGGGGACGGCCACGGGCAACCTGTGGACTACACTTTCATTTACTAATGCCAGACCTTGCAGAACCAGTTCCTGCGATTATCATGGCAAATTTGTGGAATTTAACCCGTCGTTATGCTCCAGAATTAAAGTTTTTGTGCAGTTCAGGGGATAAACGGGAAGCGCTATGTCGGCGACGTAACCATAATAGTCATTTGGAGATGGTACAACATTCTCCTGGCCAGTTGACAATAGCTGAAATTCAACAGCGCTTAAAAAAGAGCTATGTTGTCCCTGAACATCAGAATTTTCTCAATCTAGAACATCTACGCTTTACAGAAAATGGCGATATCTTTCCGTTTCATCTAGAATTTCGCTTTCCTGATGCTGATTTATCTTCCATTTCTATTACGGCTAAAACTTTTTTGTTTTTGGCTATGTTATTGAAATCGGTTGATTTGAGCCAATATGGTATCATTCACGTAGGTAAAATTCAACCGTGGCGGCGCAAAGTAGAATTACTTAATTATCTCAGTAATAATGATGGGATGTTAGCCACCAGTGATACCAGCGCAATTACTGATGACATGATTGAGGAGTTGCGTCAAGGATGTTATGAATTGTTGGAATTACTGACTCCTACGTTTAATTATTTTCCTGATAATTCGGCTTTAGATATTCTGATGGCTTTAGCAGAGCAACCGATTTCTTTAATGCGTTGTGCAGGGTATGACTGGGTAGAAATTGAGTCAATGTTGAGTCAACGGGCTATGTTAGATGAGATCGGGTTGGATGAAACAGATCGCCGTTTAATGCAGTGTATCGAATTAGGGGAATGGCATTCGTTAGCCTCTCCTGAAGCATGGCGTTGGTATGCAGCTAAGGAGTTGTATTTAACGCCTCAAAATCTGGAAAATCGCCTGAAAAATATTGAAAGATTACGGGGTATTTGTTGGGATCAACAACATGGAACACTTTCTTTTCATTGTTAGTTTTATGATGGGCAAAGCCCATTCTACTACAATTTTCATTGTTAATGTTTTGATGAGCTACATTGTTAGTTTTGTGATGGGCAAAGCCCATCCTACACCATTCATAATTCATAATTCATAATTTATATGTGTGGAATTGCTGCTATTTTGTTGTTTCCTGAAGAGCGCTCGCCTGATATGTGGCGAGAGATTGGCGAGGCATTTACCAAAAATTTATTGTTTAATGAAAAACGGGGTAAAGCAGCAACAGGGATGGGCATTTTTAACAGTGATCAAACAGTAATCGTTGAGAAACAAGCTGTGTCTGCCCATGAATTTGTCGAAACGTCTGCTTATCAAGGGTTACTTAAATCTTTTAGTAAAAAAACAGCTTTAATTTTAGGTCATACTCGCTATCCGACTAAGGGTGATCCCTCTAATATGAATAATAATCATCCCTTACAGGTGAATCATCTTTATGGCATTCATAATGGACATATCAAAAATGATGATTTTTTGTTTGAAAAATGGAAGTTTTCTCGTCAAGCAGAAGTAGATAGTGAGGTAATTTTACATCTTTTGGCAGAGGTTAGTGAAATCAGCGCTTTACCTTCCATTAAATCCAATCTCCAACTTTTACAGGGTAAATTTACCCTACTAGCTGTTGATCATCGCTGTCCTTATCAATTATTGGTCATTAAACATCAAAATCCCTTATCTATACATTTTTGTCCCCACTGGAAAGCTTTAATTTTTTCTTCTAGTTATCTTTTCTTACGTAAAACCTTTGGGACGGCAGTGGTTAAGGAAAAATTACCTAGCGATCAATTAAGTCTGTTTAATAGTTATCTACTAGACGAACATCATCATTTAGCTTGGCAACAAATTGCCTTTTAGCTGTCCGCCGCAAGAAGCCCGACGCTGTATTTGACAGTGAAAAAGAATTTACTCAAATCAGCGTCGGACGGAGCTAATAAGCGTGCGGAAGACGCTTCCGCACACAGCCCAGAGATGAATTGCGGACAGGGTTTATGAGGGAGTATTTTGATTCTCTATATATTTTTTTAAAACTGAAATTGTCACTCCACCACAAGAAGCCATAAAATAAGAACTATTCCAGAGAACACTTTTATAATAAACATGATTAATTTCTGATGCAAACTCTTGTCTAAGTTTACGAGAACTAACACTTTTCAAGTTATTAACTAGCTTACTCAAATGAATATCAGGATGATACTGAAAAAGTAAGTGAATATGGTCTTCTTCCACATCAAAGCAAACAAGCTAGCATTCCCATTTGTGTAGTAAATCATCTAAAATATAAAGCAGACT
>JBFRWQ010000354.1:0-3282 GCA_051439665.1 Microcystaceae cyanobacterium
CATTAAGAGGAGTAATTGATAGTCCCGATATTCCTTTAAATGTCTCCCGAAGTTCCTTAACCAATCATCGTACTGTTCGCCGTATTGCTGATTATATTGCCCGTCGTATCGGCGATCGCTTAAAATCTTTATACAACGATAACGCTGAGGAATATATTCGTTGTTGGGAAGATGTGGGAACATTTGTTAAATATGGTTCTCTTCAAGAGGAGAAATTCAAAAAACAAGTTGAAGATATTCTCATTTACAAAACCACCTACCAACTCCCGAAAACAGAAGAAAAACCAACGGTAGAAGTGCAAGGGGTTGGGGATGCTTGGCAAGAATTACCCAAGGAAGATAAAAGTGATAATCCCTATGAAGCAGCAGGTTACACCACCTTAAAAGCATACCTTGAACGCAATAAGGAGAAACACGAAAATCGGGTCTTTTATTGTACGGATAAAAACACCCAAGCCACCTATATTGAATTGTACAAAAACCAGGATTTAGAAGTCCTCTTTTTTGACTCTTTCATGGATACCAATTACTTTATTCCTTTCCTTGAAAGAGAGTTCTCTGAGGTCAAATTCTCACGGGTAGATGCTGAATTAGACGATACCTAGCTACAACAAGATAAGGCTAATGAAATTGTAGATCCAACTACTAATAAAACCCGTAGTGAACAAATTAAGGAGTTATTTGAAGCTGTTCTGAATAACCCCCAAGTTAATATCAAAACCGAAGCCATTAAAGCAGATGACCCGCAAAAAACCCCACCTGCAATGGTACTCTTACCTGAAGCCATGCGTCGAATGCAAGAGATGACAGCACTAATGCAGCAAGAAAATATGATGTTTCCTGAACAACATATCTTGTTAATTAATACTGCCCATCCTTTGATTGAAAATATCTATAAACTCAATCAAGGAACAATCATTCAAGGAAGTGGCGAGTCTCCTTCTGGGGAAATGGCAAAACTGCTATGTCGTCATGTTTATGATCTAGCATTAATGGCACAAAAAGGCTTTGATGCAGAAGGAATGAAATCTTTTGTAGAGCGCTCAAACGCTATGTTAACTCAATTAACGAAGTAAATAGATTAAGGGGCTTGTCACAGGATAATGCCCCTTTGATTGAATGTAGAATGTAGAATTTAGGGTCAAAATAATTGAACTTTAAATTCATAATTCATAATTCATAATTCATAATTTACACTAGATTTGGTATTATTTAATTAATTGTGATCTCTTGTCAGTTATACTCTTTAAGTTGAAATTAGTAATTACTTTTATTTTTTAGTTGATTCACTTAAATAGGTTCTACATTCCTCAAAAAAATAGAAAAATGATCATTTTTCAAAGATAAATGGGTATTTTAGGTATAGTGATCGATTCATTAGAATGGTGGTAGTGACTGGTCACTGGTCACTGGTCACTGAAATGACAATGAGTCACTATTTTTCTAGCTACCCCTTGTGATCCAGATCACAGTTAAATTTGATATATATCACTATCCTGTACAAATGGGACTAATTTCCTAAAATACGTCCTTTATTTTGTTAGATATGACTAATTGATAACTTATGGAGCGCAAAAACTATGTGGCACATTATCCCTAAACGACATCATCCCCGATTTCATTCTCCCCCTTCCCAGCAAGGATTCTCTATGATAGAGGTACTGATTTCTATTTTGGCCACCACTGCCTTCCTGATGGGAACATTGCAAGCACTGCTTATTAACGCCATCTACCGAGTGCGTGCTGAACGAGAAGTGCAAGCGACCTTTTGGGTACAGGAGGATGTGCAAAAGATTCAGGCACTTGCACAAAGTGGTGATTTTAACATTAGCAACGTAAACAATACTTGGTGTGACTCAACAACATTTGATGGTGGTTACGGGGGTAAATTACGAGATAAATTATATGATACGTACTCCGACAAAACCCAAGGCACTGCCGATTTTCAAGTAGCAGCAGAGAAATATCTAGTCAAGAAAAAGTATCGTTTAGTACGGATTATACAAGGTACAGATGGTCCATATGAGTCTCGCATTTTAAAGATTCTCTACAAAGTGGGCGAGCCAGATAACAGTGAACCTGACAAGATTAAAGCAGATAATGGTGAAGGCTTTGAAGAAACCATAATAGAAATTCCAATGGAGGTAGAAGCAGATGGTACACGTGCATGCAATTAGAAAAGATCAGGGTTTTACCCTGATCGAAATTTTAACGGCTCTTATCATTGCTGGAATGCTAGCCGCTATCAGTTTACCGAGTTTGTTAAGTCTTCTGAAAAGTAACGAACTGAAAGGAGCGCAAGACCAAGTTATAAGCGCTTTACGAGATGCTCAAATACAGGCAATTCGCCGTGGGAAAAAGTGTACCATTGTGCTAGACCCTATTAGTAATCCTGTAACAATTCTACCGAAAGAACGTAACGACGCAATCAATCCTAATGATTTAGGCTGTTTAAGTGCTGGTCAAGTAGAGCTACCCAAAGATATTACAGTAGTTTCCAATGGGATAAATAATGAATTCGTCTATTCCTTTAAAGGCCATACTCACAACTTCAAAACCTTAACTCTCTCCAGCAATGGAACAAATAAAGTACGCTGTATTGTTATCTCAACCTATCTTGGGATCATACGGAGCGGCATATATAGTGGTGATGACCCAACTGCTCCAGTTGCTGCAAAATGTCAAACTACCACTTCATAATCTATAAATCATGAGGTCGTTATGGTAAATCTCCTACTCAACTGGATTATCAAAATCAAGTCTTCTTCTAACCGTTTTCGGTCTTCTAAAGGGTTTACCCTTATGGAGTTGTTAATTGCAGCCTCTCTGACCTTAATCGTTGTAGGAGGGGCAGGTTGGGCTTTAGTAACTATGTTAACATTCAACAAAAGTGATAAGACAACTGCCGAAGTAGAAAGCAATTATAATCGTGCATTAGCATTTATTGTAGAAGAATTGAAAAGTAGCAAGGAAATTTATGATGACGGTAACTTAGCTGCAGACGTTAACAATAATGATATTGCTCCTAGCTTTCCTAAAGAAGCTTGGAAAATTCCGATTCTTGCTTTTCAAGCTGCTGATAATATTAAAGGTCGCGATGAGTACACGGTTTATTACTTAGTAGATAAGAATCATCCTAATACTCCTGACTCAGCCAAAGTCTGGGCAGGTGATTATGTATTATACCGTTGGGGTCCTCCTTATAATGATGATGGACAATATTCACCTGATAATACTAATCCAGATGAAATTAAAGCAGCCAGCACTTGGCAAGGAGCTGCT
>JBFRWQ010000355.1:0-6596 GCA_051439665.1 Microcystaceae cyanobacterium
TTGCTGAGGTGTCCTTTCGGGACTGACGAAAGTATGGACAGCATGGAATCAAAATGAGTATAACCCAATCACCGCCACTACACAGGGCAATAAACCCAAGATCCTTGTTATTTTTAGCAAACCTCAATCAAACCTCAATTGGGTTAGCAACAGTACAATTAATCACTATCCCCCCAGGAAAAGCGGTTAATACCACCCGTCAACTTATTCAACGAGTCAGGAACGAATTAACACCTGCCCAAAATCCTCAAGAACTTTTAGAATTAATAGAGACCATTCTGATTTATAAGTTACCCCGTCTCAATCGTCAGGAGATAGAAGCAATGTTTAGTTTAGATGAATTAAAGCAAACTCAGTATTTTCAAGATGTGCTTAAGGAAGGCCGTCAAGAAGGTCGTCTTGAGGGAAGACGAGACAAAGCGCTAGAGACTGTCCCTCGTTTGTTAGCATTGGGTTTAACGGTTGAACAAGTAGCTGAAGCCTTACAACTAGATATTGAACAAGTTAGAGAAATACAAAACAGCTAACCATATTTGGTGTAAATAGAGTCGGCCTAAGATTAACGCTAAGATGAACCTGTTGTGGTGTGGGTTTAAAATGTCATGAATCTAGGACAATTTATCATGGTTTTTCTCGGTGGTGGAGTCGGTAGCATCGGACGTTATTGGCTTAATCTCCTCATTATTAATCGTTGGCAAAGTGCTTTTCCCTTGGGAACATTTACAGTTAACTTAGTTGTCTGTTTCCTCATTGGTCTTTTAGCAGGGATCGCTGAAAAAATGTCTCCCCATCCCTATGCTACTTTATTACTTATCACGGGGTTTTGTGGTGGCTTTACTACCTTTTCTTCCTTTTCGTTGGAAAACAATCTTTTGGCTAAAAATAGTGATTATCTGGTGAGCTTAGTTTATACGTCAATGAGTCTCTTATGGGGATTTTCATTAACCTATTTAGCGCTGTATATTGTGAGAAAATTTTAGCAACTATGGGTTAGTAGAACAGGACAATGAACCTTAAGAATGATTTCCTTGGTCAAGTTCTCTCCCAACAAAGAAGCAAAGCCACGCTGATGATGAAGACCAATCACCAAAACATCTGCTTGATAATTGTGGGTAAATTGGCATAATTCTGGCACAACTTTGCCTGTTAATAGCTGACAAGAAGTATTATCTTCTTGAGAGTAAGGTTGAAGTAAATCATTGAGCCAAGTTTTTCCTGCTTCTTTGAGCCGAGATAGCGCTTGTTTGGGCAAAATTCCTGCATCGGGATCTCCAAGCGCTAAAGCAGGATCAATGACATGAATCAACATGACTTCTGAGGTGGTGAGGGATTGGGCTAAGTTGATTGCCACTGCAAGCGCTTTTTGTGCTACCGCATTTTCTTGTTCAACGGCCACTAAAATTTTAGAAAAGGTCATCCTATTTTTTAGTATCAGGTGGATAAATGGGACGATAATAAGAAGACTTATGCTGATTATAAAGTTGGCTAAAATGATCATCCATCTCGTGATCAATGACATAAATTTCATTGGGAGATTTGCGGATATAGCGACTAAAAGCAGCCGTTAAATAGGGTGCATAACTTTGATCATTTTGTAAATAATTTTCAAAAAAGGCTACAGTATAGGTATTCCCATACTCATCGATGATACTTTGGTCAGGAAGAGTAATATCTTCAAATGATTCAAGCATGGTCGTTGTTTGAGCATCTAACTTAGAAAAGTTAACATGGGCTTGTCCTTTAACTAAGACAAAATACTTATCTTGACTAGCTGTCCAAACAAAGGCACGTAATTGTTCAAAAGCTGCAGGTGTAGCAGGATCACTACTTCCGGCACCAAAAAGAACAGGAATATTTAAGGTTTCATAGCCTTCTGCATCAAAAATATTACCTGAAACAGGATTAACGGCGAAAACTGCTTTGACTCGTTCATCTTTAAGGTTGTAGTCACGCTCAGGTAAAGAAAGAGCACGACATTGTAACAAGAGGGAAAGATTCGGCCCCCAGATCTTACGACTACATACTTGCTCTAATCGGTCAAAATTCAGGGTTGCTCCCCCTAAGACTAAAGCGGTATAACCACCAAAAGAATGACCTAAAACCCCCACGTTATTTAAGTCTAATCTGCCACCAAATTCACTTCGATTGCGCCTTTCTAGCTCATCAATAATAAAACTAACATCTAAGGGGCGATCAACAAATTCATTGACAGTGAAGATTTCCCTAGAATAGCCCCCTAGCATGGCTTCTACCTGTAAGTTATCGCTCCCAATATGACGAGGTAAAGCCACAACATAGCCATAGGAAGCCAAATGTTGAGCATTATCTTCAAAATCTTCGGGACGAGAGGCTAAACCATGAGAGATAACCACAACAGGTGTTTTTCCCTCACGAAACCGTTGGGGTTGATAGACGATGACTTCAAAAGTGCGATCTCGTTTAGCATCAGTCATTGTCCATACCTGTCGAGAAGCGATCCCATAACGCCCTGGAAGTGTAAGATTAGGTAAGGCAGAAAAATCAATATTATCTTCTTCTGTTGCTTCTTCTGAGGTTGCTTGCTCCATTGATTCTAATAAAAGCTCTGTTCCCCACTCTAAATTGCCCAGTAAAGTTGTTGCTAGTTGCACATTTTCTAAGTCAAGCTGCATATTAGTTGGCAGATTGTTAAGAAAGTTCATCAGGGTTAAGCCCTCTTCTTTATCTAAAGCTGCTTGAACTAATGCGCCTCTAATGGCATATTTTCCATTTCTTCCCCCTTGAATTTCCAATAAATAGCCCATTCTTTCTAAGATGGATTCTCCCATTGGTGTGTTGAAGAAGCGATAAATATGAATGGGATTATCTAATTCTACCCGATCAGTGAGCGCTTGACGAAAGGCTGCTTGTTCTTCGGGTGTAGCTTTAGCTAATCGGAAGTAATAGGCTAATTCTTTATTAACGTTACCTGTTTCGGCGAATTCTGCTAGGGAGTCAATGCCTAATGATAGATTAATCGGTCCATAAACAAAATAAATACGATTAGCTGCTGCAAGAGATAGGGGGTTAGCAATGGCTAGGGTAAGCCCTAAGCTCATCGAGGTCACAAAGCGCAAAATTTTATTTATCATTGGCTTATTTATGATAATACCATACATTATTATGCCTTATTCAGCATTTTCTGGCAACTATAGCAATTCTCCATTATTCTTTCGTAGTACAGGCATCTTGCCTGTCATGGTTGTTGGGCTTTAGCCCCATACTAGCCTTATTCTAATGCACCCAATTAGCTGTGTCAGTCCAGTAGGGTGTATCAACTAAGTGTAATAAACATTAATCCGTTTATTTGATAACAACCTTGAGCTTACGTTAAAATAGACTATAAACTTCACTAATTTTGACTGACTACTTATGATAACTCAAGCCAAAGAACCCGAAATTGTACTGAGAAATGGGAAACCTGTAGCAGTGATTCTTGATATTGATGTTTATCAAGAAATATTAGAAAAACTTGAAGCGACCGAAGATTTAGAAATTTTAGGCAAGATGCGACAAGAAAAGCTAGAATTTCGCTCCTTAGATGACTTTCTTCAAGAATATAAACCTGATGTATAATGTTCTTCTGGAAAAAAGAGCAGAAAGAGATTTAAAGAAATTATCTGCTGATTTATTTTATCGGATTATGCCTATTATTCAGGCTCTAAGTGATAATCCAAGACCGTCTGGTTGTCTTAAATTAAAAAATACCCTTCAAGATTACCGAATACGAGTAGGAGATTATCGAATTCTTTATGAAATTGATGACCATAATCAGGTGGTGAAAATAATGCGAGTTAGACACAGAAGAGAAAGTTATCGTTAGTGCAATTGTATTATTTGTTGGTTGCTGCATAGTGTAAAAAAGCGCTCGCTGTAGTGAACTGATACAACTAATTGGGTGTATGAGCATTAGGTTTGTTATGGGGCTAAAGCCCAACAACAGCGCTTGTGCATGAGCATTAGGCTTGTATGGGGCTAAAGCCCAACAACAGCGCTTGCTATGGCCTCATTTTAGTCGTGTCAGCCCACTACTTAATCTAACGAGACTTCGGTAAGAATGCCATTGGGTTACGTGCGCCTTGACCTTTAGGATGAATCTCAAAGTGTAGATGGGGTCCTGTACTGAAACCTGTACTACCCATCTTAGCAATTAGCTGACCTTGCTCAACTTTTTGACCCCTACGCACTAAAATTTTGCTATTGTGAGCGTATAGGGTAACACTGCCATCTCCATGACGCAATTTAACCAGGTTGCCAAAACCACCAGAATTCCATCCTGCACTAATGACTTCCCCTTCTGCGGCAGCGACAATGGGTGTACCAATGGGGGCTGCAATATCAATTCCTTTGTGCATTCTGCCCCAACGAGGACCATAACCAGAGGTCAATACGCCTCGTGATGGCCAAATATAACCCGCAAAATTCATGGGAGCTTCAGGCAAGTAGTCTTCAGGAAAGGTCAAGGATGGTAATTCGGGACTCACCGTTTCACCCACGGGAATTTGAAAACGATTGGTTGTCCCTGAAGATGATGAAGTTCTACTGAGCAAAGATTGAGTATCAGATGAATCAAAATTCAGTGACTCTGGTTGATCAGACTGATTTTTCTGCCATTCTGGGTTAATTGCTTCACCAACAATGGTTTCTTGTTCATTATTGTTCTCATCCCACTCAACAGCAATTTCCTGCGCCTCACGGGGGGCATAATCGGGTTGCACCTGGACTAAATCCCGTCTTAACTGTTCAGTAGGGAAAGAACGAGTTTCTGTGCGAGGGAAAGAGACATTGGCTAATTGTGCTATTTCCTGAGCGCTTGTCGAGTCAGGTGTTTGGGGGATAATTAAGGTCTGATTGGTCTTAATTAAGTTGGGGTTATAAATTCCATTCGCTTGAATTAATTCTTGAGTGGTAATCCCGTGGCGACGAGCAATCGAATTGACTGTATCCCCTGGTTGTACCTGATAGGTTTGATTGTAAGCAGGAGTCGTCAGCCTGGGTTGGGGAGTCACTGAGATGGGAGTGGGTGTGACTGCAGAAGGGGTGTAAGCCTGTTTTATGGGCTGAGAAGGACTGGACTCAACTACTATTTCTGGCTTCTTATAGGGGTCAATTTCGAGGACTTCTGAAGCAGTGGGTAAAGGTAAGGGATCCGATGGGGAAACATACCCTCGTTGTGTTTCGGGTGTGGGAACAGCAATCGGAATGGCTCTAATCTCGTCTTTTTCTGAGATAAATTCTTCCTCTTCTACCCCAATGACTTCGATGGGGATACTTTGAGCCTCGGCAGGCATCAGACTCGTTAGGCTAGAGTTAGCGCTAGTGAAGGGAATAGATGGTTCACTAACATCAGAAACCTCTGCTTCGATTTTAACCCCTTCTGTGGTGGGAGTTGCCCTTGTCTGTTGTTCTGTTTTTAATTCTGTCCAACTTTCTACCAAGCGCTGACGGGTTTCCCTCAGATGTTGCTCTGAGTCCTCAGAAGGATCTGCGATCGCATCAATGGGAGTAGAAGGAACAATCTTGGAGTTACTTAGGGTAACAGGTAGGGGGGTTGGTTGGGATAAAGTGGGATTGAAAGAGGGAATTTTGAGGGTCTGTCCCACCGCAAGTTCTGCTTTAGGCGATAATTGATTAGATTCGGCTAAAGTTTCTTGGTCAATCTGGTAGGTTTCAGCCAACACCCATAAGGATTCTCCTGCTTTGACTTCATGTTTGAGAGAGGGGACTTCTAAAGAAACCTCTGCTCGCTCAGAAGAAGAGACGGTGGGTAAATGTTGTAGGGATGAATGACTGATGGGTTGGTTAGCTGCTAAGACAGTAGCTGATGGGTTAGCAAATATTCCCATTGTTCCCACAGAAAGGGTTAATCCAAGCCACGCAATATGGTGACTCATCCCCTGACAAGGGGAAGTTGTGGGAGTTGTTTCGAGCGGAGCAGGGAGTCCAAGGATGGAAGGTGCTTCTGAATGGGAAGAAGCAAGAGTGACTGTTATAGTAGTGGGACTTTTCAACAAAAACCTCCTCATATCATAAATAAAGAGCTTATGCTCTCTTTAACGCCAACACTAGCACATAATCTAGTTGAGTATTCCCAAGAATGCCTGAGTAAATCCACTCACATTTTGTGGCATCCTAAAAAGGGTAGCTTGATTTATCCGTTAAGACAAGGTTAGCCAGATTCTAATTTTATCTTTTTCGACCTTAATGATTAATGGTCTATGTTAAGTGTAGGGACGCTCTAAAGTTGACTATGTTTCCCTAGTCACAAAAAGGGGGAGTGTGGGGAGCATGAATACCTTTTCCCCTGACAAATGTAGGATTACATTAAAATAGACTTATCGTATTAACCATGAAATGAATTTTATTGCCGTTCATTAGGGAAAGTTTAAGATATAGCCCTACGCATTAAGGTGTTTGACAGTAGAGATCTCAGCAAACCCAGTCACAGCTTGGCTCTCCTGACTTTATGGTGATAAGCAAAACTTATACATCGTAGGATGGGTTAGGCACAGCAATAACTTAGAGGAAAAGTTGATAATTTTTGATTTGTGCCGTAACCCATCACAGGCTAATTGTAT
>JBFRWQ010000356.1:0-5341 GCA_051439665.1 Microcystaceae cyanobacterium
GCAAGTCCCTTAGTATCCCCTTTAAATGTGAGGTAAGGTAGGAGGGATTTTGTATTAAACTTGTATTTCAATACATACCCGCCTTGAAATTAATTTCAAGGCTAACAGAGGACGTTCAATAAATTGACCTAGCTTATAATTGGGACTTACAACTTAATAGCATACCAGTCATTTTTCTGCTATTAACGGAGATGAATGGATTGCTAAATACACTGATAGCAGCGTACTGGTATTCTATTGTAACGCAAGTTCCTAAGTTATCTTTAGATAACGATATTGATTAGCCCTGTCAATTTATTGCAGGGCGGTTGGTAGAGAAATCAGTTATTAGTATATATCTCTCCACGGGCGCAAGCCTTGCGCCCCTACACGCTTAATCTAAAGCCTTTTCAATTTGGGAAATTGCTAACTTAAGAATGGGTTTAATTGCTTCATCTGGTTCTTGTTCTAGCGCTGTTTGTAATGGTTTTAACCCACTCTCATCCCGAATTTTCATTAAAGCTAATGCACTGGCTTTTCGGTTGTCTGATTGAGAGGATGTTAACATATTTATTAGGTGGGGAATTGCTTCACTTCTCCCTAATTTTCCTAGCGCTGAAGCGGCTTCTGCTCTTACATTAACTGATGTGTCTCCTAGTGCATCAATCAGAACTTGAAATGCTTGTTGATCCTCTGGTTGTTCTTCAGCAATATTAGAAAAAGCAGATACCACAGCCATACGGACTTCTTCAGAATCAGAAGACATCACTGCTAATAAGGGATCTCGTGCTTGCGATCCCATAAAGCCTAACGCCCAAGACACATGACCTTTGATACTTTGCGGATGATCAGGAGAGGTTAAAATCTTTAATAATTCGGGTATTGCTGTTTTCCCTGATTTGGCCAACGCACCGACACAAGACCCTTTAACCACTGTATCCTCATCATTGAGTAAGGAATGAATTAATGTGGGAACAGCAGTATCATCTCCAATTAAGGTCAAGGTTTTACCACAGGCACGTCTCACCACTGGATTTTCATGATTAGCTAATCCTTCTAATACAAAAGGAGTCGCAGGTTTTCCCACTGCACCTAATGCTTCAGCAAACCCTAACCTGACCATTCCTCTAGTATCCCCTAAACACTCTACCATCTGCTTGATCGTAGAAACGTCATTGACATCGAAAGTGTTGTTGGCGATTTGTTGATTGACTTTTTTAAGTAACTCGTCGGTGTCAGATGGAGTAAGGACAGTCATAATCAGTAGGTGAAAATAAACAGAAAGAGGTCAACGATTTAGTGCTGGTTTTGAGCAGACCTACCCTTCAATATATCAGGTTCAGGCTACACAATCCTCAAACAGTACGTTGACCCTTTAGGGAATCAATAATAAAAAATTAGGCTAAAAATTAGGCAATTCGTTAGGCTTTCTTCATTAAATGCTGCACTAGGTTGTCTTTAACCATCATTTGCCGAAAAAGCTCCATTAAATATTCTTGTGCTTCTTCTTGACCTAAACTTTTGACCTGTTTGCGAAGCACTTGTAGTTTGAACTGTTGCTCTACGGTTAACTCAATAGGAAATTCCATAGCAGTACTAATGTATAAGTTTTCAAATATTAAGTCAGGGACTTACTTATTAGCACTATAGCAAAAGGATAGATAGATGGCAAGTTTGTCAACCCTATGGTAATTAAAGTAACAAAACGTTACTTAGCTTGCCCTAATTTGGTAACAAACCTGACTGCGATCGCCTGATTAGGATAAAATAGAACAGAGAATACCCCTTCAAATGCCGAGATGTCATAAGATGGACAAGCGCTTTTTAAAACTTTTCAATCTCAGTGAAGACGAAGCCATTAAACGGCTACAAACTCCCTTAGAACAACTCGAAGATCCCAGCGATCGCTATGTAGCGGCGGCTCATCTCGCCAATTTTGACAGCGATCGCTCAATCCAAGCTCTCATGGAAGCCGTTAAAACCTGTGACGATCAGCTATATAATCGAATTGCACGGCGAAAAGCCATAGAATCATTAGGAAAATTAAAAGTAAGAGCAGCAATTGATGTCATTCGTCCTTGTTTATCTGATCCTGACTGTTATACTGTGGAACTAGCAGTTTGGGCGCTTGGGGAGATTGGCACAGATGATCAAGGAATCTTAGAAGAAATAGCTAATAATTTGGGTAGAGAGAGGCAAATGTACCGAGTGATCATCCAAACACTAGCAAAATTAGAGTACGCACCTGCTGTCAATAAAATTCGTCCCTTTACAAAATCTGACGATCCCTGTATTGTCAGTGCAGCTTATGGAGCGCTCGCCCAATTGAGTGGAAATGAAGAGGGATTAGAATCAGTTGTCGGCTTTTTAAGCAGTCAAAACGTCAATGCACGACGAGGCAGTATTCAAGACCTAATTGATGCCCATTATTATAAAGCGATTCCAGAGATTGCCAAAACCCCTGTCTCCTTAGTCTTTCGCTTGCGTGCCATTCGGTTACTAGCAGAGAAAGGAATAGAAGAGGGAAAAATAACCTTTGCTGAGATTCAGCCCTACTTAGAGCAAGTAATCCAAGATAATCCCCATTCCCTTAACCTAGTCCATCAATATGAAGAGAAACCAACCTTAGCCTATCTGATGCGAGAACTCTATCATACTGACTTTGGACATTGTTATTTAGCCAGTAAAACCCTATTAGAAAGCTATCCAACCGAAGCACCAGATGGGTTAATGGCCACTTATGAAGAAGAAGCCCATAATGATTATGGCGCTCATTACCATGTGATGAAACTATTTGGTTGGCTAAAATATGAACCCGCTTACGACATTTTAGTCGAAGCCTTAAATAATCAAGCCCCTCAATTTCAAAAATCCCGTGGTGGTGCAGCCTTTTCTTTAGGAAAGTTAGGCAATACAGCAGCCATTCCCTTACTCAAAGAAAGCGTCAAGTCCCCCATTTTTGACTTAAAATACGCTAGTTTATTAGCGCTAGAAAACTTAGGAGATATGACAGTCAGTGAAACCCTAAAAGATGACACAGATCGCTTAATTCGAGCCAGAGTGAATTAAGTAGTCTTCTGTTTCAGCTAATTTGGTTATGTTGGGTTTCCTGCCTTAACCCAACCTACATCCACTAGATAGTAGAAAATGTTGTTGGGCTTTAGCCCTTAATCACCCTCTCTACTAAAAAGACTTATTCTTTATTTAGCCATAAGATGAACACACAATGGCAAAACTTTCTGAAAAACAGTGGTGAATGGCACGGTTCATTTACCCAATTTTCCCCTCTGGGAATAGAATTATCAGATACACCCAGTATCCTAACAATAGAAAGCCTAGATAATAATCAAAGCGCTTCTTTAACCCTTGAACGCTTTTACCAGAATCAGCCACCTCAAAAACTGAGTCAAACTTATACCCCCTTTTCTCTAAGTTCAGATTTAACCTTCTTTGATGATGGTTCATTTTGTCGAGGAAATCAATTTATTTATCCTTATTCAACCCCTATTCTTGAATTTAGTTTTATAAAAAGTGCTTATCGCTCTCGTCAAGTCCATCAATACAATAAAGAAGGTTATTTAGAAAAATTGACCCTAATTCGGGAACAGAAAAGCGCTCTTCAAGAGAATATTACCTCTGCATACACGCTTAAAGATTGGCAAGGAAAATGGCAGGTGAAATCCTTAACATTAGATGTTCATAAATCTCTGATCAATGAAGAAAGCTTTATGACAGATATTTTTTTACAAGAAGATCAGTTAATCATGTCAGAGACAATCGGAATCATTGATCACAATACGATTAATTTTGAGCAAAGCAAACGACGCATTACTTTACTTCCCAATGGCGCTTGGGTTAATGCACCTCATCCGATTATTTATCATCAACCCTGTTTCTTTGAAGTAGGTTGGCAATGTCAATCTAATCAACGAATACAATTACAAAGAAATTATAATGAGCAGGGTCAATGGTGTAGTTCTACTTTAATTTATGAAGTTAAATAACTTTCTGTAGTGAACTACTAGACAAAGACAAACCCCACTTCAGCAAGTTGGGGTGATCAAATAAATGGGGTATTTTATTGAGTAAAGTTGATTAATTGAAGCGAGACTGGACAAAACAGACTTTTTTAGATAATTAGTCTCTGTCTAAACTGTTTAATTTTCCTTCAACGACTGATAGATAAGACTGATCATTAATTGTGTCAGGGGAAAGACGACCTTGAGCAATACCAGCTTTAACCAAAGATTCAGCCGTTACCTTACCTGATTTAACAGAATAAGGAAGTAATGCTCCACCTTGTATTCCTTGGTCAGCAAAAAATCCTTGAGACGCTAAACCAACAAGATTGAAGGGTTGAGTTTGATAAGCGCTTTGGCGAGATTGAGTATTGGGATTGAAAGCAACAGATTCAGCTAAGACGGGAGCAGATAAAGAACCAAGGATGATAGAAGAGAGAGCAGCAACAGCAAGACGTTTCATGTTTGTTTTCCTCCACGGATGGGTTGTTTGTTTTCGATGCTTCCACTATCTCCCTTAGTTCTGAGGATACACTGGGACTTTTCTGAGAAGTTGCTAAAAATATCTTGAAAAATCTGAGCGCTACCAGAGATAAAATTGAAAAAGAAAACTAACTACCGTAAACAGTAGATATAGTTAGTAAGAGGAAATATATAAAATTATATGTCAATAAAGAACGAAAATAACGATTAACGTCAAGCTTTTTGAGAAAAGGCAACTAATCCAACACCTACACAATAATAATAATGACATAATGCTTTTTATTTATTCCCGACTACTTATCAGGTGTGTTGTTGGGCTTTAGCCCTAACTCCCCTCTTGACTCAAACAGGGTTTTATCAGTCGGATTTAAGATAGTCGTTTCAAATAAGTTTGAGACACTTTGAGCATGAGCTAGTTTTCCCACATAATAAGCATTAAGGTGGGCAAAGCCCACCCTACCTATATCTCATTCTTATTTGAATTCACTATATCAATCAATCTAGTTCAATTTATTGAACGTGAATTATTAGCCATGAAATTAATTTCATGGCGGGTGTTCAGAGAAATGCAATATCTGACTATAAGATAAGATTATGCTCTAACTATCCCTTTCTCGGCTATATCTTTCTCAGGTGATAATAATGAATCATAAAGCTATTTTTTTCATATTTTCCCAGTTTAACAACCAGTAAACACTTCTGAGACCCTTAAATTAAGTTCTGGAAAACTAGAAGATTGTATTAGTTCCTCATTCCTAAAATTACCCACTTCTGTATAGGTATCCCCTTCTAAAGCTAACAATAAAATAGTTTTTGTTTGAGGATCAACTATCCAATACTCAGGAATCTGACAGTCTTGA
>JBFRWQ010000357.1:0-3032 GCA_051439665.1 Microcystaceae cyanobacterium
GCTCAATCCCTTTACCCGTATGGGTTTTTATTCTTCATTCTTCATTCTTCCTTGGTGTGTTTAGCTATAATTTGATCTACTTATTGCTGCTATTATGAGTCGTCGTAGTTCTCGTTATTCTTCTCGTTCCACCCCTTCTAATCCTCCACCCTCTCGTTATCCAGAATCTTCTGGTGGTGGTGGTTTGAAGCTCAATTACGGTACAATTGCACTCATAGGTGGTATTTTTGTGCTAGGAATTGGGGTAGGAATTGGTTTTAGTTCAACTGCCAGCTTCAGCCCGCAAAATGTCGCTTCACGAGAAGTTATTGACCGTAGCGCTCCGAATGCAGAATTATGCGCTCAATTTGGTGCAAGTGCCATTGTTAGTGATTTGAGAGTCTTTATTACCCTCAATCCCTTTAATGTTTATGTCACTCAACCCAAAATGCAGCCAGGGTGTGTGTTACGTCGGAATAACTGGTCAATCTTAGAAAAACAACGGTTAGTCAGTAATGAACAGGTACGAGACTGTAAAAATCGCATGAATACCTTTGGTTTTACTGGTCCATTGGAAGGAACACCAAGAATTAATTGTATTTATCAAAATGATGGTGCAGGAAACTTATTTCTTAACCAACCTGGCGCTGTTACTCCTCCACCAGAAACAGAAAAATTTTAAATTCTTATTCTTAATAATTTCACGGAGATCTTAAGTAATGCAGCTAGAAGATTATTTTGTTTTTCTATCAAAAGATGATATTAGGCTTAAAGGTCATCGTATCGGCATTGACAATGTATTATGCTATTTCTTAGACGGTTATACTCCCGAAGAAATAAAAGCAACCTATCCTGATTTAAGTTTGGAAAAAATATACGCAACAATTACATACTATTTACACAACAAAAAAGAGATAGATGCTTATCTGTTACGACTAAAAAACTGGCAAGAAACTTGTTATCAAAAATCTTTAGCATCTCCGTCGCCTCAACGAGAAAAAATAAGATTGATTAAACAACAGAGAAAAAATAATTCAAGTTGTAAATTTGGTAGGTAGGCAGATAAAATTATTGAATAGCAGGAGAAGGGTTACAAACTTGCCAGAGTAGTTGAGATCAGCTTATTATGATTAATAAGGATGAGGTAACAAAAAATCAGTCTTGAATATGAATGATTAAACCTTTCAATCCCTTTTTATCAATCTTAACTAGAAAATAACAGCTATGGGTTTACGCGATCGCTTTAACAAAATGACGGGCAAAACCCGCTATGGGGTTACTCGTCTCTTTATCCATCTCTCAGGAGATAATGTGGCCCCCTTACTAGGACTCCTCAATGAACAAGCCAGAGCAGCCGTGGATAGTGAGGGTGATTTTCAGGTCTTAGGGGAAGGACTGGTTGATATTTGTCAAAAATTAATTGAAATGCGCTATGATTGGCGTTCAGCCGCTAACGAAGGAGATATTTTTTGGAATGAAGGAGAAGCAGGGGATTATGTTACAGAATTATTTACCGATTCAGCCCAGCGCTACCTTAGCGAACCGAACTTAGATGACACAGGTGAGGAAAACACCCCCTTATCCTTTCCCGTGACCAGCAACGTCATTGTTATGATCACAGTAGCTTTTACAGGAGAATCTCCCGACCTTGAAACCAATTTAGCAGATTTTGAAGCGCTAGAGTATGGCTTAAAAGCCTTAATTAATCTGCAATATAAAGGTCAATTAGAAGCCATTCAGGTTCATTTTTCTCCGGCACAGTTTGGCGAGATATTGACAGACGACCAGCTTTTAGTGAATTTTTCGGAATTAATTCCTTTGTAAACCTTATTTTTGCAAAATTTAACCTAAATTACCCTTTAATCTATGATGCGACAACTATTAACTCTGTTTATGATCTTAACCCTTGGGTTAACCACGGTGTCCTGTAGTTCACCTTCACCCACCTCATCCCAAGGAAATGTGAGCAACACAGTCTCTAGACCCTCCAATCCAAGTCAAGTATCCAGTGGTCGTTATCCCGTGCAGCAAGCCGAATATAACGATCTTGATGGAACTTATACCCTGATGTTACTCAATACACCACCAGGGACTCCCTCCGTTTTTAAAACCGACAAGCTGCAGATGGCACGCCTAACGGACGAACAAATTGAGCAAGGGGAAACAACCTTTTTAGAAGCCAATGGTAATGAAGGGACTTTGTATCTAACTGAAGACTTTAAGATTGAGTACGTCCATTCAGTTACTGAAACCCAAACCAACCCCCAAACTGGGCGACCTGAAACAGTAATTGTACAACAACGTTCCAGCTTTTGGACTCCATTTGCAGGTGCATTAGCAGGACAAGCCATTGGCAGTATGCTCTTTAGTCCTCGTTATTACGTTCCCCCCGTCTATCAATCAGGGGGTGTTATGACAGGTGTGGGTGGCTATGGACGGACTTATGACGATGCCGTGAGTAGTTACCGCTCCAGAAATAATGCTCTTCCACCAGTAGAAACCAATCGCCAAAACTTACGAACTACAGGTAATTTACGTCGTAGTCCTTCTACCTCTGCTACTAAGAGCCCAACCAACCCTAACACCAATAAAGCGACCGGTTCAGGTTATGGTAGCAGTAACCTCAAAAATTCGGGTAATTCCCGTCCAACTCGTAGTCGTAGTAATTCAGGCTTTGGCAGCAAGTCTCGTTCTTTATCCCGTCCTCGTTCAGGTGGTAGAAGACGATAAGAGTGTGAGTAGTCCTAATCATCAAAAAACTCCACAATTCCCGACAATCCTACACAGAATATCTAGGTTCTGAGCAATTCACCATACCAGTGAGGTGGGACTAGCTGGTATGATGTTAAGAACCTTTAATCGTTCAGATAAAACCCCTAGACCGTTACTTTTTTGTTTTTAAAATACTACTATTGATCAGACAAGAACAAAGATTCTATGGTAAATTAACGAAGTACCTACAACAGATCAATTATGGGTTATCGGCATCTACAAAGATTATTGCGTTTGTCACTCAGTTTCTTATTAGGAAGTTGTCTATTGATCGGACTTCA
>JBFRWQ010000358.1:0-4661 GCA_051439665.1 Microcystaceae cyanobacterium
GTATTTACAGGATTTTTTGCCTTGGGCTTGGTTTTAGTCACTAAATTTCCCAGTAATGTTGATTTATTCCAAATTCTTTTTGGTAATGTCTTAGGGATTTCTCAATCTGATATTATTCAAACCCTGACGACGGGGACAATAACCTTAGTTATTATTTTATTGCGCCGCAAAGATTTATTACTATTTTGTTTTGATCCTAATCACGCTAAGGCTATTGGTCTGAGTACTTCCTTAATGTACTATACTTTATTATCGGTTTTGGCTTTAACCACGGTAACTGCATTGCAAACTGTTGGCATTATTTTGGTAATTGCCATGTTAGTCACACCTGGATCGATTGCTTACCTACTAACTGATCGATTTGATTATATGTTAGGAATTGCGATCGCAAGTAGTGTGTTTTCTTGTCTCTTTGGCACTTATTTAAGCTATCATTTTGACGTGGCAACTGGGGGCTGTATCGTAGTGGTTTTAACGCTTATCTTCGTTATGGCAATGGTTTTTGCCCCTAAATATGGTATTTTAAGACAGATTATCCCAGAGATAATTGAGTCGTAACGTTCCAGTGTTAATAAAATAAATGTCAAAAAATTATCTGAATTTTACTTGACTTATTTTGATTATTATGATATGATAGGTACAATGGCAAAGGTGTGCGCTTATAACCCTGCAACTTCAGTAGTAGTTAAGTTTCAATTTATCTATTCTGATTAACATGAAAAATTTAAGTGAAAAAAGAGAACAAGAAATCATTGCTGAGGTGTTAGCAGCAAGGACAAATCATGAACAATTTTTAGTAAAGATGAAACAACGACAACAAGAAGGGTTAAAGGTTGCTAAAAAATGCGCTAATTTTCTTAGGGAAAAATATGGCGTGACAAAAGTTGTTTTATTTGGTTCATTATTAAATTATGAGAAAATGACTTCCCATTCTGATATTGATTTAGCAGTTTGGGGTTTACCTGAAAAAGATTATTTTAAAGCGGTTGGCTTCTTATTAGAAATTGCTGCTGGTTTTTCTGTCGATTTAGTAGAAATACAAAACGTTAGAACTTATATTCTGCCTGCTATTAATCAGGGAGTTGAACTATGATAAGTTTAAGAGAGAAAATTTGTAAAGAATGCACAAATTTAGACAAATTAATCCTGAAAAATAATGAAACAATTCTTTTAATAGAGAATAGGAAAAATGACATTTATTTTGACAGTTTAATTAGTGCTTTAACGCTATATTTAGGCAATTTTTATATGGGAGTTGAAAGAATTTTTGCATTAATCGCTAAAGAAATTGATAAAACACAACCATCAGGGGAAAGTTGGCATATTCAATTATTAAAACAAATGTCTCTAGAAATTCCTTCTATTCGTTTTGCTGTTATTTCTCAAGAAACTTATGAAATGTTAAATGAATTTAGAGGATTTCGTCATATTGCTAGAAGTTTATATGCTTATGATTTAGAACCACAACGAGTGATAGAATTAAGTAAAATTCTCAATCAATGTTATAATTTTTTAAAAGCTGATCTAGAAGTTTTTATGAATAAGTAATCACACACAGAACTTATGTAGAATGAAAGTATTTTAATCCCTGAACCATAACTGATGTTAAGCAACACTCAAACCACAAAATAATTAGGATTTAAAAGATTATAGGGATCAAATTGTTGTTTAATTTTCCTCATCATTTCCAGTCCATTTCCCCCATAACCCCAAGGATCAATATTTTGTTTAAGGGTAGGGGGTGCATCTAATAGGGTAAGATAGCCTTGATCAGTTTGACATAGCGATCGCAATTTAACTATCACTTCCCTTTCAACAGGATCAATCAATTGTATTTTTCCCACACCACTACCGAGATTAATCATTCCTAATCCCTGAGATTGGGTTAACTTAGCTAATTCATGGCAAAAATCCAGGCTTTTACTGGGAATTATCCCTACTTTAGCCGTAATAGATCCTTCTTGCTTAGGAATTAATATCAATTCCTTTAATTGTTGCCATACTGTTGCTTCTGTTTGATCAGACAGAATACGCTCATTAAGGCTTAAATTAGCAGCATATTGTCTCACTTGCTCTATTTGCTGTTCAATACTAGCAGGGATACTCTGGAAACGCAAAATTATTCCTATTTCTTCCCCTAATTCTAATTTTTGCAGAACAGAAGGGGTTAAAATTTCAGCCGAGATCGGAGATAACCCACTATTAACAATTTTTTCCCTTAATTGGGCAATATTGTCATACTCTCCTGTTACCAGAATAGTTTGAGAAGCGCTGACTAAGGGATAGAGACGAAAGGTAATCTCGGAAATGATCCCCAATGTGCCATAAGATCCCGTAAATAATTTCATTAAATCGTAACCTGCAACATTTTTAACCACTTTACCCCCTGCTTTAGCCATTTTACCGTCCCATCGCACAAAAGATAAGCCAAGGATTAAATCTCTCACACCGCCATATCTTTGTCTTAGAAATCCTGTATCAGCAGTGCTAATAACACCCCCAACCGTTGCTTGTTCAGGATAAGTTGGATCAATGGGAAGAAATTGACCGTAGGGTTGTAAAAAATCCTGTAACTCCGTTAATTTTACCCCTGCTTGCACGGTAACAACTAAATCTCCCACTGCATGATCAATAATCTTTGTTAATTTTTGACTACTAACCACCCATTGAGGAGACAATCGTACCTTTCCCCATCCTAATTTACTACCATTGCCACAGGGTAACAGAGAAATGCGTGATTGAGCCGCTTGAGTAACTATTTCAGTCAATTCAGTGACACTTTCAGGATAAATTAGGGCTTCTGGCTGAGAGTCGGGCAAAATAGTCCGTTTTAATCCCTTTATTTTTGCTTCTGTATCGCTTGGACAAGGAATAACATCAATATTTTGCTGAGTGAGAGAATCAAGAGGAGAGAAAGACATGGATAGTTATTCGGGATTCACCCACATTAAGGTTTGACCATATTCGACAGGTTCTCCGTTTTCCACAGCAATTTCCATTATTTTACCTGATACTTCTGCTTCTATCTCATTCATTAACTTCATTGCTTCTACAATACACACAATTTGACCGTTTTGAATGACATCATTAACATTTACATAGGGTGCATCATCAGGAGAGGGGGCCCGGTAGAATGTCCCTACCATTGGGGCTGTAATTTCAACCCATTTTGAGGAAGAAGGAGGAGGGGAAGGGGGTTGTGGTTCCTCAGACACAGTGGGTTGTGGTAGAGGAACAGGAGTTTCTGTTATTACAGGAGGGGGTGGTGCGATCCCTACGGGATCCGCTTCTCGGTGCGCTTGAGTTTTTGGCACACTTTCTACTGAAACTGTTCCCTGTTTGACGGTTAAATCAAAAGAATCTGTTTTTAGATTGACTTCTGTAATTTGGGTTTGAGCGATCGCTAATAAGAGTTCACGAATTTCTGTAATATTAATGGTCACTACTCCTTCTATCCCCTTGATAATAATTTAGTTGATCCTTATGCGATTATTCCCGACCTAGATAATTATCGTTGCGGGTATCGATCTTAATTTTCTCTCCAATGGAGATAAACAGAGGAACCATCACTTGTGCGCCTGTTTCAACAGTAGCAGGTTTTGTTCCACCCGTAGCGGTGTCCCCTTTAACACCAGGATCGGTATCTGTAACTTCTAAAATCACCGAATTTGGCAATTCAACTTCTAATATCTGCTCGTTCCAATATAAAACGTTGACTTCCATTTCTTCTTTGAGATACTTAACCCCATCCCCAATCTTATCTGGGCTTAACTGGGCTTCCTCATAGGTTTCCATGTCCATAAAAACAAACTGATCACCTTCTTTGTAGGTGTGCTGCATGGTACGCTTTTCAATGGTCGCTTGAGGAACGGTTTCACCGGCACGGAAGGTTCTTTCTACTACGCTGCCAGTTTGAACGTTTTTTAGCTTTGTTCGTACAAAAGCTGAACCTTTCCCTGGTTTAACATGGAGAAATTCCACAACGCGCCAAACAGAACCATCTATTTCGATGGTGACACCGCTCCGAAAATCATTACTGGAAATCATGAAGGGCTAATGGTCTAGAGGTTTCACGTTCCTATTCTACTAGGATAAGGTTAAATTGGATAGAGATTGTACAGTTTTTAACAAAAATGTCAAAAGAAGTCCCCATCTATAAATTCCCTCCAAAGCATCCATATTTTAGATGGGGTGGCGCATTCCGCAGATGAATTTTGACCAACAAAGTTCGGACTTGCCAAGCACCTCTTTTTTGTCTAGTTACTTTATCACCCAGAAAAATCCTGGTAAAATAAGGAGATGCTGACTCTCAATTATGCTTATCGTATCTACCCTGACGCTCCTCAAGAGAGCAAGCTAAACGAATGGTTGGAAACCTGCCGTCGTGCCTATAACTATGCCTTAAGGGAGCTCAAAGATTGGATTTCTTCTCGTAAGTGTCCGATAGATCGGTGTAGTTTAGAGTCAGAGTATATAATGACTGCCGATTATCCCTTTCCGAGTTACCATCAGCAACAAAATAATCTACCTCAAGCCAAAAAAGTTTGTCCCCCTCTCAAACAAGTCCCTAGCCAAGTGCTGCAAACAACCATTAGACGCTTGCATGATGGGTGGGACTATTTTCGAGAGAGAGGATATGGCTTTCCCAGGTTCAAAAAATA
>JBFRWQ010000359.1:0-9272 GCA_051439665.1 Microcystaceae cyanobacterium
GTATTTATCCACAAGGCATAATATTAAAGTAATCTGTAATTCTTAAGTATTTACTGAATATTGGGTTAAGGATTTCACCTTGTAACGAGGGGTTGAGGATGATTATAATGATTATTATTCTATGTCAGTCGTTAATTGACTATGAGATTTAATCGAATTACCGTCAATTCAAATCAAATGGGAGGTGTCCCCTGCATTCGTTCTCTGAGAATTCCAGTAGCCACTATTATTGGAATGTATGCTGAGGGTATGAGAGATGAGGAGATATTAGAGAGTTATCCTGATTTAGAACGAGAAGATTTGAGAGAAGCCTTAGATTATACTGCTGTTAAGTTACAGAATAAGAAATCTTCAATAAATTGAACTAATAATTATCATTATTTCAGTTATCTTTAGATAACGGCATTGATTAGCGCTGTCAATTGATTGCAGGGCGGTTTTAGATATTGCACTTCCCTAGACACCCGCCTTGAAATTAATTTCAAGGCTAATAAGAAACGTTCAATAAATTGAACTAATAATTGTCATTATTTCAGTTATCTTTATTTTTTAAATTTCATCATTCCGATGGATTGACAACAGTTCCCATAAATAGAATTGTCCCCGTTTCCTCATGTCGAATCGCATAGAAAAAAGGACGATTAACAATCATTTCAAAGATTGGCTGTTGGGGCATTGCTGAAGTTACACCCACACCAATTGAAGTAACGGCGGCAGCTTCTGTTCCCTCTTCATTGACTTCAATAAAGGTCTTATGTTGTACCTGATCAATTACTACGGGATAAGAAGTCATTTGAGAAAAATCTGCCTTATTTTCCACAAACGCATCTTTCATTCCCAGCGCTTGTAAAGTTGTTTCTAACCCAATCTCATATTCTGACTGAAATCGAGGTAACTTTAAAAGACCTTTACGACTTTGAAAATCCTTAACCCATTGAATCCAATTATCTTGATTTAATTGCTCTAAAAGCGCTGGTAAGGTATCATCCTCTTTCGGTAAATAAACATCAAAGCGCCAACCTCCCTCTCCATAGGGCAAACTAACTGCCTGAAACTGATCAGTTTCTTGATACAAAAAATCACCGCTTCTCATCATTAAAGGATGTTCTTGAGTCGAACCATCCATTAAGAAAAATTCTTCTATATTGGTTAACTCTTCATCAAATTGAGTCTGCCATTCTCCTTTAAAATAGATCGCATTAATCAAAAATAAAATATGTTGGGGTTCAATTGAATCAATAATTTTATCTATTTTTCCTTGGGTTTTCTGAGCCACCCAACGGTTGATAATTTTGACTGACTCAGGATTCTCGAAATCTAAATTAGTAATTTCTGCATTGAAATACTGCCGATTATTTTTTAAAAACTGATGGCGAAAAGACACATCTTGCTTCACCCACAGAGAATTAGCTAAGTTCACTTGAACTATATCATCTGAACTTTGTAAGGCGTTTTGCAGCGCTTGGGAAGCAAGATTAACCTCCTCTAGCGCCATATCATCAAACCCTAACAATTGACCCATTTGTGTTTGAGTTTCCCCTGATGCTCCATTGTAGAGAAGAGAAAGTGCGATCGCTACACTAGACGGAGAGAGCAAAAGATTTTCCGCTGATCTCTCATTAGAAATCTCAGTAAATAACTTAAAACTAAAGTTGATATGGGCATTCATCAGCTTTTGCTGTGCTTGTTCCACATTTAAAGGTTTTTCCATTATGTTTCCCATAATAGATGATAGATCACCGCTACTAACTGAAACGAAAGGAAACTGCCACAAAATTCCTAATAAGGCCGTCATAGCAATCATGCGTTGTAATAACATAACGATCTATCTCCTTGATTCCTTTTCATTTTCTATGATGACCCTATTTACCAGAAACTTGCCCTTTGTTTTCGATTTTGTAACTAACCCTTAAAAACCGATCGATCAAAAAAAGGAACATCTAACGTTATACTTGATTGCTAAGGTTAAATGTATAAAAATGTAACAAAATTATTAACTTTTTCTAAGGATAATCGGAGGTCAATTAATCAAATGAATATCGCAGAATTAATGCAAAAAGGGGGCTGGGCAATGTGGCCATTGCTCTTTCTCTCTGTTTTAGCCCTAAGCACTATCTTAGAGCGCCTTTGGTTTTGGATGAGACTATTATTACAAGAAGGCCAAGTAGCCAATCGAGTCATTGAAGCAGCGACTCGCAACTGGGATATGGCAGCTAAAGTGGCTAGAGATTATCGCAAGCATCCAATGGGTAACTACCTCTATAGTCCCTTGCGATTACCTAATCCTGACCCAGATGTCTTTCACATTGCCCTAGAAGGGGCGGCTGATGATGAATTAGCGCTGATGAGACGAGGGGAAAAAGTACTAGAAGCGGTAATTGCCCTCTCTCCCCTACTAGGATTATTAGGAACCGTCCTTGGTTTAATTACCTCTTTAGGATCAATCCAGATCAGTGAATTAGGTTCAACCAGTGGCGTAACCCAAGGGATTGGGGAATCTCTGATTTCCACTGCAACAGGATTGATTGTTGCTATCGTTAGCTTGTCTTTTTATCGCCTATTCCAAGGATTTTGGTTTAATCAAGTCAGAATATTCCGTAAAGCAGGGAGTCAACTGGAGGTTATTTATCGCCAACATTGGTTAGAGACAGAAGGACAAGTTTATGCCCTCACTAACGGCCGAGAAACCCCAGAAATCATTGAGAATTAAGGACATTAAGAACTGTTTATTGATTACGAACGACTGATATGACTGATACCTCACCTCACAACCCTTCTCGTCCAGAAAAACGGCCTGCTGTTATGGCACGTCCCCTTAATCTATGGCAAGATAGTTCACAAAATCAGGAAGTTCGCATCGAAATTATGCCCCTGATTGATGTTATCTTTTGTATTCTTACCTTTTTCATCTTAGGCGCAGTGGAATTTTCCCGACAACAAGCGATTCAGTTAGATTTACCGAAAGCAACTACGGGAACGCCTCAAATGCGAGAAATGTTAGTGGTTAGCCTTGATGATTTTGGCCGTCTCTATGTTACCAATCCTCAACCCATACCTAATCTAGGGATTTCAGCCGAAAAACCCAAGCCTGAACCCGTAACGCAGCAACAACTCTACAGCACTTTGGCAAGTTATCAGCAGACAAACCCCAATGGTCCCATTGTTCTCCATGCTTCTCGTAATGTGAGTTATAACGAAGTTGCTCAAGTGTTAGATACGCTGCGCCAAGTGGGAGGAAATCGAGTTGCTTTAGCCACTTTACCAGGAGAGGCCAGTTCAACTAATAATTCGTCTCCTAACCTTCCTTCTTCTCCTAATGCTATACCTCAGTTAAATCTTCCTAGTAATCCTTAAGAAGATATCAAAAAATCTAGTTAAAATAGGGTGGGTTATGGTACTAACACTAACCCACCGACGGTTCAAGAATTTTTATGATCACCATAAGTTTCACTAACTTTTCATCCGACAAGCGAGTAATTGTTCCTCTAAAAGAGCAATGCGGTTATAAGCAGCAGTTAACTGAGCCATCAGACGACGAATTTGAATTTCTGAAGCAACACGGGGTTCATGTAAGGGATCTGGGAGAGTGCTTTGTGGCAGTTTGTCATCTACCAGAATATCTTCATGTTCCCTTAGTGATCTATGATATTCTCCTGGATAGTTATAGTCACTAATATGGGTTTTGTTATTGTCAGTTTGGTGATGGTTATCTACTAATTCGCCATTATCTAAGGCACTATCATGGTGATAGCTACCATTCCCATTCCCGTTACCATTCCCATTACTCAATAATTCGCCAGTCTCTGAGTAACTAGGGTCGTGATAGTGACCGTTACCGTTGCCATTACCCACCAATTTGTCAGTCTCTGAGTAACTAGGGTCGTGATAGCGACCGTTACCATTCCCATTACCAACTAATTCGCCAGTTTCTGAGTAACTAGAATCGTGATAGCGACCATTACCATTCCCATTCCCATTACCATTACCCACCAATTTGCCAGTCTCGGAGTAACTATCATGGTGATAGTAACCGTTACCGTTGCCATTACCCACTAATTCACGACTGTCTTTAACCTCAATGAGATGAGCGGGAGTAGAGACCGATTTTTCTTCCCTATAGGTCAAATTAGGTAAAGGTTGTAAGGATTGATCAGAAAAGGAAGTCATAGCAGGAGAGGTGGTTTTCGTATCTACAAATACAGTTAACTGTCCAGTTAGACTTTCAACAATTTGATGAAGTTGGTCAACTTTATTATTTAAGGTGTTAATTTGACGTTGCAGCCTATCCATAAAATTACCCCAAAGTAATGTTTCTTGATAACTATGCTAAGTCTGGTGAAGGGAAACTAGACCAGATCACCGATTCATTTAATACTTGTGTAAAGAATCTTAAGCCAAATTAAGATTATGTATTAGTTAAAGGGAAAATCGATACAAAACTTCATAAAACTAAAGAGTCCGAAAAAGGGAGGGAATTTCGCCTTAGTAGGGAGGTAATACCGTCCCTACCCCTACTAAATCATAGGTTATTCTATAAAAAATAAGCACTCAAGTTCTGTAAAGTTAAGACAACAATCCTTAAATTATGAATAATCAACGTCCTAATTCCACTAATCATCCTCTGATGGCTGGCCAAGCTCAAGATAATGAGCTTTTAAATTATGTACAAAGCCTAGAACCAACTTTAATTCAAAAACTCTCCCAGCCTTCTCCAGATGTAGCTAAGATGATGGAAGGAAATATTGTTGGGATGTTGGGAGGATTGCCAGGAGAAGCGTTTCCCACAACCATTACCACCAGTAAGGAAGCGCTGGGACAACTCTTAGCTTCTGCGATGATGAACGGTTATTTTCTCCGTAACGCTGAACAAAGACTACATATCGAAAACAGCTTGATGTCAACAGATGAGCATTAATAGTTGATAGTTGATAGTTGATAAGTACTTGGACAAAAACAAATGGTGTTTTGTAACGAAACGTTAAGCAGCCGAAACCCCTAAGATTGCTTTGCTTCCCTCGCCATAACATAATGCTGTTTATCTATGTCCGATTACTTAGTAGTTCATAATTTAAACATTAACTATTCACTATCAACTATTCACTATCAACTATCAACTACTAACTGTGTTCTCCTTCTCCTAGATAAACTTCAATCACACGAGGATCAGTTTGAATCTCTTCCATGCTACCTTCACAGAGGACTGATCCCTGATGCAAAACCGTTACTTTACGAGCAATTTGGCGCACAAATTCCATATCATGCTCAATAACAATAATAGAATGGCTTTCTGCTAAATCGAGCAATAAAGACCCGACATTTTCCGTCTCCTCATCTGTTAATCCCGCCACAGGTTCATCCACTAATAATAAATCAGGGGATTGTGCGACTAACATCCCAATTTCTAGCCTTTGTTTTTCCCCATGAGATAGCAAAGAGGCGGGTAACTCTGCTTTCGCTTCTAAGCCAATGGTTTCTAACAAACCAGCCACACTACGGTATTCGGCGGCAGTAGGTCGTCTCCAAAGAGTCCCTAAGACGTTTTTTATTCGATTACTGACTAAATCTAGGTTTTCCCTCACCGTTAAGTTCAAATACACTCTAGGGGTTTGAAACTTACGACCAATTCCCATCTGAGCAATGGTGTGTTCAGAAAAATTTCGGAGATCCTGGCCTTGAAATAAAACCAGCCCTGATGTGGGTTGAACCTTGCCCGTAATCACATCTAAAAAAGTCGTTTTTCCTGCCCCATTCGGTCCAATGATAACCCGTAACTCTCCCCGATTCATGGTAAAGTTTAGATGATTAAGCGCTTTAAAGCCATCAAAGCTGACGGTTACGTCATTAATTTCCAGAATATTTTCTACCATCAACTTTTGCTCTAGAATAAACAAAATTTAATGCTCATCGTTTCAGAAAAGCTGAAATTAATAAGTATTGATTGTTACCAAACTGAGAAGAGGAATGCAAAAATGGTATCAAACTCTACTGAAAGCGAATATCCCTATCAATTATGGTCAAAATTGTGATCAAAACATTGTCTTATTTTATTTATCATCTCAAAGAATGCGGATAGAGCAGTTACAGGCTTTTTTAGCAGTGGCAGAAACAGGAAGTTTTGGGCAAGCAGCGCACAAGTGTGGTGTAACACAATCTACTGTCAGTCGCCAAATTCAATCTCTTGAAAGTGATTTAGGACTTCCTCTCTTTCATCGTAGTTCCCAAGCTAGATTAACTGTTGCGGGGGAAAAAGTATTTCCTCGTTTGAAAAAAATCTGTCAAGAGTGGGCGAACATTACCCAGGAAATTCAAGAATTTAAAGAAGGAAAACAACCTGAACTCTGTCTAGCTGCCATTCATTCCGTTTGTTCTTTTTACTTACCCCCCATTTTACGACAATTCTGCCGAGATTATCCTGAGACACAACTAAGGGTAACAGCGCTAGGTAGCGATCGCTCCCTGAAAGTCCTGCGAGATGGCTTAGTTGATATTGCGATTGTTATGAATAATCGATTTTTGACCACCAGTCCCGAAATGGTAGTTACTCCCCTTTATGAAGAGCCAATTGAGATCTTAATGGCAGCTAATCACCCCTTAACTCATTTTAATCCCGTTCCCTGGTCGGAATTAGTGGCTTATCCCCAAGTGGTGTTTAAAGATGGTTATGGGATGCAAAGATTGGTGATGGACTGGTTTGCTCGTTATGATAGTCCCTTAAATATGGTGATGGAGTTAAATACTTTGGATGCTTTTCGTGGAGTAGTTCGTCAGGGAGAAATCATTGCTTTATTGCCAAAAACTGCCTTAAAAGAAGTGTCTCAAGACCCTAGCTTGGCGGTACGCTCTCTTGCCCCTCTTCCTAACCATTCATCCTCTAATGGAAAATCTGATCATTCGTTTACTCGTCAGGTAGTATTAGTAACTACTCAAGATCGCTTACAAATTCCGCCAATGGCACATTTTTGCCAATTAGTCAAAGAATTTAATCCCCTGTTAAATGCTGAAAGTGAACCATCTTTGATATATCATGCTTAATGGATTGACACACTCTTACTCTGCTTATGACTGATCAGACTCCTAAAGCGATCGTTCTTCTCTCAGGTGGGTTAGATTCAGCCACAGCAGCAGCGATCGCACTCAAGGACGGTTATCATGTAATCGCCCTTTCCTTTCGCTATGGACAACGCCATGAACGAGAATTAAAAGCGGCGGCGGAAATTGTCCCTATTTTGGGTATCCAGGAACACTATACCATTGAGGTTAATTTAGCTCAGTGGGGGGGATCTTCCTTAACAGATGAGACGCAAACCTTACCCCAAGAGGGTGTCAATCCTGATATTATTCCTTCTACCTATGTACCAGGGCGAAATACGGTATTTATTTCCCTTGCTCTTTCGTTGGCAGAAGCAAAGGGAGCAGAAGCTATTTATTTAGGGATTAATGCTATTGATTACTCTGGCTATCCTGATTGTCGGCCAGAATATTTAGCAGCGTTTCAGACATTAGCTAATCTTTCTTCTAAGGTGGGGGTAGAAGGGAAAACTCCCCAATTAGTAGCCCCTTTAATCCAAGATAGTAAAGTAGAGATTATTAAACGGGCAGTTAGTTTAAATGTTCCCATTGAAAAAACATGGTCTTGTTATCAAGGGGGGGAAGAACCCTGTGGTTTATGTGATTCCTGTCGAATTCGTGATCAAGCGCTGATTGAAGCAGGATATGGGGAATTAGCGAGTCAAAGCATTAAGAATGAAGCCTGAAAATCCCTTTAAGCTAAAATCTAGAAAAGGCAAAGCAAACCCAATTAAGTGATAGAAATGGGAAGGAGACAACCAAAACGGATACAGATGACAGCGCTTGCACCATACGAAGATCGCTTGCTGGCTTGCTTGTCATTTTTCAGATTCAAAAGACAACACTCTGTACAGGCTAGACACTGCCTATCGATGTACCTGCGACAAGGAGAGGCAAGAATTCGCAATGAAGTAAGTTTCTATGCCAAGCAACTTGAAATAAATACTGATGAACTTATTGAACTGATCTATGAAGATCCCGAAAAAGCAGAAACCCTTATGAAACAAGTCTTTGAGAGTGAGGATACTCCCCTACTCATGGATGAAGAGGAGGAGGGAGATAATGAGTAATACTATTATGTTTACTCCTAATTGGTTAAGGATTGCCCATAATACCAAATAACTTAACTGATGCGGTAACAATTGCACCAGCTAAAAGGATAATTAAAGTCCAGACTTGATTTTTTTGAGTCCCTTCCACAACTCTTAAACGATTGTCCATCCCCTCGACCTTTTCGTTTAAGGTAGCTAGTTCTACTTTTATATCGCTTGTATCTTGCCCTATACGGTCAATTTTATTTTCTAATTGCTCAAATCGACGATCCATTTGCTCCAATCTACTATCGATCTTCTGTTCTAATCGAGCTAAAACTTCCTCAAGGGAATAAGTTACCGTTACAGATTCATTACTCATGGGGTAAACTCCTAATAGTTACTTAACAAGAACTTCATCCCAAGTGCAGATACGCTTGGGATAACTTGATCTTAAGGGCTTTCTTAACTCCATAGTAACTGCATTAAGATGAGCTTATCCTGGGGGAAGAGGTGGGAGGTACTGGGAGGTATTGTGTTCATTCTTCCCACACTTCCCACACTCCACCCTCTCCTCACACTCCAGATCATTCTATTAGTAGGAAGTAATAGAATTAAAATGGGCAAACAAGTGGGACGAGCGCTCTTCAACGTCACTGTCTGTCAGATCCTGAGTGAAATCCCAATTTTTTTCTTGTTCACTCAGAAAAGCATCGGTTTGCTCATCATAAGGATTCCAAGGATAGAAATCATCATCACTCATAAGGGTATTAAAAAAGACCTTGTCTGCATGGCATAGATAAGACATAGTTATGAGTCCTCCGTCAAAACCAATTGCTCTACCATGTCTATACCCTATCGTGAGTTGATGATGTCATGCTTCCTTCTACTTAGGGAAGGTGTCATCACCCTATGGTATGAAACTAAGTCAGGTTTATATACCCCAGTTATCTGACATTTTTGTTAAAATTGGCAGTAGAAGCAAAATTATGAATTATAAATAGTATTGAGAACCATATTAGCTGAGGTGTGATGACGATTAATAATATAAATGACAATTCTAAGCGCTCAGTAACCTTAACGATCAAGGGATGGGTAGGACAACAACCCCCTATTCATACCCTAACTGTTCCCTATCGTGCTTTCTCCCGTACTTTACAATGGATTCAGCGC
>JBFRWQ010000360.1:0-5694 GCA_051439665.1 Microcystaceae cyanobacterium
GCTTAAAAATACCACTCAACCCCGTTTATGGTTAGAAGTAACCTTACTTGGTTTATTACCCTCTTCCCATACAAGCCAAACCGTAGTGGTTGCTTCCCCAACTGCAACTACGACAGCAACCCCCACAGTTAATCGTCAACCCGTAGCTGTTACCCCTGCTGTCACCCCTGTAAAACCTTCTGTTTCTCCATCTCCCTCAGTGGAAAGTGCAAAGAGGGAAGTAGAAAGTGGGAAGAGAGAAGAAGTAAATTCTCCCCCTCCTCCTGCTACCAATGACTTAAACGGAATTTGGCAAGCTTTCTTAGGGTACCTTTCCCCACTGACAAGTACATTGATGCAGCAACAAGGACAATTAGCTAACTTACAAGAAAATGCTGCCTATATAAACTTAAAAAGTGAACCCTTGCTGAGAATGGCTAAAGGAAAGCAAGCAGAATTAGAATCTGCACTGCAAAAAGTCTGTCAGCGTCAAATAAGAGTTCATCTGCAAGTGGGAACATCTCAGCCTATCCCCCCTAGCGCTTCACCCTCTCAACCATCTAAAAAGGTTTCCCCTCCATCTCCTCCCAAAGAAAAGCCCCATATTGCACCTCCTCCTGCTACGCATCCATCACCGAAAGTTACGACTACTCCTATCACTACTCCTACCACTCATCAAGCGCCTAAACCCGCCCCACCTCCTCCCTCTTCAACCCCATCTAACCCATCTCCTGCGACTCCATCTCAACCAATCACAGATCAAGAAATTAGCACTGCTATTGAGAGTTTTGCCAAAGCATTTAGCGGAGAAATTGTTGATCTTGATTATCCCGAAGATGAAGTGATCCTTGATTCTTCCGTAGAGACAGAAACCGTCACAACTCCTCCTGATGTCAAAGAGTCTGACTCAACTCCTCAACCCCAACCCACTCGTATTAAAGGGCGGCCTCAATTAACTGAGGATGAAGAAGATATACCATTTTAACAGACGTTCATAATTCATAATTCATAATTTTTAAGCATAAAGCGCTTCTTTGACGATGGGAATCAAGGTAAACCCACCTTCTCTACTCTCAATTAATGACCGCCGTTTTAATGACTGAATGGCTGTTAATACCTCTTTGGCGGTAACGTCTGGTAAGTAATGTTGTAGTTTTTGGACATTATAGGTTGTTTCCTCTTGTGCCATGACTCGCACTAACCCATGCTCAAGAGGTGACAAGCGATTAAGTATTTCTAGGACTAAATGGGTGATTTCATCAGTTAATCGTATGGTAGCTAAAAAATCTGCCACATTCCCCTCAAATACTTCTTGGATGGTCATGGCTGCTAATTTCAGCATTAAGGGGTTTCCTTGATAAATGTCAATGAAATCATTCCATGCTTCTTGTTTAAAGAGAGATTTATGTTCAAGCAAAGAGTAAGCGCCATCTGTTAAGCCTTTTAGCATCAAATAATTAACCATCCCTTCTTTTTCTTCAAAAAAGCAAAATTCTTTATTTTTTTCACGAGAGGTAATAATACAACAGCTTTTTGAGGATTCTTGAGCTAATTTACCCAAAAAATGACTATAGGCATGATAGCCTTTACGATATATTCCAGCTAATTCCCTTTGTTTAAAGACGCTATCAAATCCATCAAGGATGAGAAGACAACGATGGGAGCGTAAATAGTTCGTTAGCCAATGAATTTGAGCGTCAATATTTCGTTTTCCTCGATGATAGGATAAATTCTGCTGCTGATGAAAGAATTCGATTAAACCAGAAAAAAGAATGCTAGGCGAGATTGTTGGGGTTAGGGTTCTCCAGACAACATAATCAAACTGTAATTGAATTTTTTGGGTTATTTTAGCAGCGAGAGTCGTTTTCCCTACCCCTTGTAGTCCAAAAATTCCCACTAAACGGCATTGTTGCTCAATCGTCCAGTCACTTAACAAAGTCAATTCTTGACTACGCCCTGTGCAACGGGAAATATCGGGCGCATCACTCCAATCAGTAGAAGATAATCTAGTTTCAACCGCTTTTTCTTCAGATTGAGATGACTCAAGGCTTGCTTGGTTTGTATTGCACAGAGATAACAGGCATTTTTGCAGTTGGGCGAATTTAACTGGACCTTTCCCTTCTATGCCCACTTTATCGTAAACCCCACTCAAGCGCTTCCGCACTGCGACATCACTGACACCAATCGTATCAGCGATCGCTCTAGGCGATTCTCTTTGTAAGACTAGAGGGAGTACTTCAACTTGGGAGTGTGATAAACCGTAGTCCCTAGCAAAAGTATCCAAAAATTTGGGAGAAATCTCTTTTGGGAAGGCCATTTGGGAAACTCAAGTTACAATAATAGTTGGCGAATAAGCCAGCAAGACTGAGAAAAATGGAAATAAAGGCGTGTTCCCCAATAAAGGGAAACATTAGCCTCTCCATTGTTATTGTAACCCTTAACACAGGGTTTTTTCTATCATTAGAATTAGGCTACGTCAGTTTCTTCGAGAGAGGTATAAAGAGCATTGCTGCTTTTACTGGTGCTAGAAAGGGTTGTCGCAGGTAATTCTGTATCCATAACAGAGGTATAAAGAGCATCTAATTGATTAGCAACTCCATTCCAACTAAATTTGTTTTCGACTCGAAGACGGGCAGCTTGACCTAATTGATGTTGCCATTGATGATTGTTCAAAATACGATCAATCGCTGTAGCAAAGGCCGATTCATCTTGAGCAGGACACAGTAATCCAGTTTCCTCAGAGACAACTGTGTACTTTAAGCCTCCCACTTGAGAAGCAACTACGGGTGTCTGACTAGCCATTGCTTCAATCGCCACTAAACCAAAGGGTTCATAGTGACTGGGAACAACACAAACGTTGGCGGCTGCATAGTATGATGGGAGTTCTTCATGACTTTTGGGACCCGCAAAGGTGACGTATTGTTCTAAGCCCAGTTCTTTAACAATTCCCTCAATACGAGCTTTTTCTTGACCATCTTTTTCGCCATCTCGCCATCCACCCACTAAAACAAGGCGAATGTCAGCAATACCCGGGAAAATTGATTGACCTATGGCACGAACAAGAGTTTCAATTCCTTTACGTTGGTCAAAGCGCCCGACATAGAGAACCATCAAACTTGATTTGGGAATGCCTAACTTTAAACGGGCTTTTGCACCAGAGATTGAACCAAACCGTCTAATATCTGTGCCGCATGGAATGATTTTTATATTACCTTTCTCTGACATGAAGCGTCTCATGTGGTCTTCTTCTTGGGGACTGGTAGCAACGATGGTTTCGGCTGTTTCTAAACAGGCTTTTTCAACTGCCAGGCGTGTATTGGCAATGGGGGGAATGTCGCTGACAGATTGATATTTAACTGCGCCTAGAGAGTGATAGGTATGTATGTGTTGTATGGGTTGATATTTTTTTAACTCCATCCCTACCCATGCAGACAACCAATAGTTAGTGTGGACAACAGGGTAGTCTAATCCTTGATCGCTTTGGAATTGACGAAAAGCTTGTACAAATTGGGGTAAATATCCAAAAATTTCATCTCTTGGCACAAATGCTTCAGGTCCTGCCACTAAACGGATGGTACGGCAGTTAGGGTTATGTTGAACAATGGTTGGCTGTTCTTTGCTGGTTTTGCGGGTAAACATATCCACTTTCCAGCCTTGATGTGATAAGGCTTCTCCTACTTGGTGAACATAGACGTTCTGACCCCCTGCTTCTTCTTTGCCGATTTCAATGGCAGGATCTCCGTGAACGGATACAAGGGCGATACGTTTATTGGGTGTCATTGGTTTACTCCTTTGACTGAACGGTAGATGAAACTCTCTGATGAGGCTCACTTATAGGCTTAATCTAGACTCACTTAAGCTCACTTGCTGTTACTCATTTAACAATTTAGGTAACTTGTGTGAGTCAAATTTAACCTAATACACATTACCAAGGTTTGTCAACGACAAAATCCTAAATTCTTTCTATAGAAGGAGATGTGGCGTTTTTTCTAAGGGTCATTTAGGTATATTTTTTGACTAAAATAATGAATAATCATGGTCTTGAATGGCTTTTCTGCTGTTAAACTGCTCAGAATTCCCAATCAAAGCCTCTTATACTTGTCATCGTCACCTTAATCAAGCAAACTTGAAGATGGTATCAAGATATTTATCATATTTAGCCAAGAAGACAGGGCTAAACTAATAATTAATTTGATAGATTTGATAGTCAACTTAATTAGGGCTTGCTGAATAAGTCATTTGGTGAGGTTTTAGAGGCACTCAGCAGAGGGCAGGGGGCAGGAGGAGGGACTATAGCGATCGCTTTATGGGAAAAGTGCAGGGTTTTTGGCATACTACATTCTCCTAATTGGCACTTTTTGGGACTCAAAATCCGTCCCAACCCTTGATATATAAGGGCTTTAGGTTTATTCAGCAAACCCTATTTAATCCGTCCCACCCCACATTCATCCATTGATAGTGATCTCTAGTAGTATCAAAAATAAGTTGGACTTCAACTGGATCATATTGTGAGTAGTTACTTAATAAATCTTGAATAAATATTCGATATTGTTCTATTTTATCCATTGAATAATTACCTCCTTAATTGGAATCTAAATTATTGATCACAATCAAGAACTTTGAACTGTTCATGATCTCTAATCTTATCAAAATCACTTTCATTTTTTGCTATTTCTCTATATTCTTCATCAAGGATAATCGCACGTTTTAAGTTTTCAACTGCAGGAGAGACATTATTTTGCAGTGCGTAAGCACAAGCTTTATTGTAATAAGCACTTGCATTATCAGGTTTAAATTGAAGCCCTTTTTCGTAGGAGGATATAGCTTCTTCTAGTCTTCCTAACATCGATAACACAACCCCTTGGATATACCATACTTCATGGTAATCAGGTTTAATTTCAAGCGCTTTATCGTAGCAGGATATGGCTTCTTCTAGTCTTCCTAAATTAAATAACGCATTCCCTCGGTTACACCATGCTTGATGGTAATCAGGTTTAAATTGAAGCGCTTTATCGTAGGAGGATATGGCTTCTTCTAGTTTTCCTAAATAATATAACACAACCCCTTGGCTATACCATGCTTCATAGTAATCAGGTTTAATTTCAAGCGCTTTATCGTAGGATAATATGCCTTCTTCTAGTCTTCTTAAATAACATAACGCATTCCCTCGGTTATGCCATGCTTCATCGTAATCAGGTTTAATTTCAAGCGCTTTTTCGTAGCAGGATATGGCTTCTTCTATCCTTCCTAAATCAGATAACGCTAACCCTTTACCATACCATGCTTCATGGACATCAGGTTTAAATTGAAGGGCTTTTTCGTAGGAGGATATGGCTTCTTCATATCTTCCCAAATAAAATAACGCATTCCCTTGGATATACCATGCTGGGTGGTAATCAGGTTTAAATTGAAGGGCTTTGTCGTAGGAGGATATGGCTTCTTTATATCTTCCCAAATAAAATAACGCTAACCCTTTATTATACCATGCTTCATAGTAATCAGGTTTAATTTCAAGCACTTCTTCGTAGGATAATATGCCTTCTTCATATCTTCCTAAATAAAATAACGCTAACCCTTTATTACACCATGCTTCATAGTAATCAGGTTTAATTTCAAGCACTTTTTCGTAGGATAATATGCCTTCTTCATATCTTCCTAAAATAAATAACGCAACCCCTTGGTTATACCATACTTCATAGCAATCAGGTTTAATTT
>JBFRWQ010000361.1:0-3629 GCA_051439665.1 Microcystaceae cyanobacterium
CAATTGGCACCGCTCGTCCCACAGCACTAAAATTCCAGTTTATAAGGTTTTAGGCGTTGTGGTTCGAGTCATAGCTAACTTCTGTTCATTATCTCCTTCTTAAGAAGAATCCACTTGCCATAAGGGCAGTAGAGTGTCAAACTACGACTTTATGATTAATGGCTAAGATATTTAAAAGTTCATTAGTCTCCTTCTAACCTAACTGACTGCTCAAGTTTATGCCGCAACGCTATGTTCGAGTAAAGACCAATCAAGGAAACATCCATTATGGCTCACTTAATCTTAATCGCAGTGTGGCTGTGTTTGATGCTGCCCCCTGGGATGGAGGACAACCCAGTGGCGTTGTCTTAAAGGCGGATAGTTATGAGTTTTTAGCCCCTTGTTTCCCTTCAAAAATCATTGCAGTGGGTAGAAATTACAAGGCCCATGCAGAAGAATTGGGTAACACTGTACCAGAAGAACCTTTACTTTTTCTTAAACCCCCTTCAACCCTGATTGGTGAAGGTCAATCTATTCATTATCCCCCGCAGTCTCAACAGGTTGACTATGAGGGAGAGTTAGCTTTAGTGATTGGTGAATTAACTAAAAATTGCTCTGAGAAAGAGGCCCGTAGCAAAATTTGGGGCTATACTATATCTAACGATGTTACAGCCCGTGATTTTCAACGAAAAGATAATCAGTGGGTGCGCGCTAAAGGGTTTGATACCTTTTGCCCTCTTGGCCCTTGGGTTATTCGTGAATTAAGTGCGGCCGCCAGTATTCAAACTTTTGTTAATGATGAAAGCGAACCAAGACAGTCTGGTTTAGTTCAGGATATGATCTTTTCTCCTCAAGCCATCGTCTCTTATATTTCTCAAATTCTGACATTGTTTCCAGGGGATGTTATTTTGACAGGAACCCCCGAAGGGGTTGGCCCTGTAAATGTCGGCGATCGCATTCGGGTAGAAATTGAGGGTATTGGTAGCATCGAAAACCCTGTTATCACTTTGCCAACCGCTAACATTCCTACCAGCGAACCTGAGAATAAGCAGCCTCAGAAATCGTAGGAATTTCTGCATAGCGGCCTAACGCTGATTGGATCATGGAAAAATAGGAAGCTGCTAAACCACCTAAAAACAGTACATTGAATAAGGTTTCAATAATAATGCCACCTCTTAAAGCAGGTAACAAGACAAATTGCATGATGATACCGCCTAAAGCCAATAAAATGCCGATGAGGATCGACTGCATGGCAATATAGCGAATAAAATGGCTAATCTTATCATTACGTACCACGGCTGCAAATAAAAGAATAAATACCAGAAAACTGCCAAAACGTCCTAATGGTCCGAGTAAGGAACCTACTACACCATAGATGATTCTAACAGGTTCAGCAGGAAGCACTAAAAATTTCAACACTGGAAACTGAGCTAATAAAACCTTGTCAAAAAATAGGGTGTCATAAACAGCAAAGCAATAAACTAAAGTGCCAAAAATACGATCTGTTATACTAACTGAACCACGCCACGTCATTCGAGGTTACTCCTTGATTATTAAACTTAGTTCATCTTCATCTTAAGATTTTTCCGTTTTAATTACCATGATATGGGGAGTGTGGGGAGATGGGGAGACGGGGAGACGGGGAGTGTGGGAAGTGTGGGAAGTGTGGGAAGTGTGGGAGGTGATTGAACAAGCAAGATTAGTAGGAGTTACGCATTGACAAATTAGTTCAAGTATGTATCCCCTGGGTTAAGACAGCGATCGCTATATAGAGCAAACAATTCAAAATTTCTCAATAATCACCAAAGCTATTAAGAAATAAGGTTACTAGATATGTCAGTTTAAATGCTCTAAAATAAAATTACGATTAACTTCAAGAGATAATTCTCTTTGTAGTTGATACCAATTATCAATTAAATGGTTGGCTCTCATTAATTCTAATTGAATAAAAGCTCGTAATGAACTAAAACAATGAGTTAATATTGCCTCGGACTTTCTGACAGTAAATTTATTGAGCCCACATAATTGCTTGAGCGCACGATGGTAACATTCAATTCCCCAATGAATTGTTTTTAATTCAATAAATTGTGGTTTTTCAATTTTTTCTAGGTCGAGAACATCTGGGATAAACAAAATATAAAAGCGAATAATTCCGTTTTTGAAATGTTTTTTAAATACTTTGACTTCCCCAAAATCTTTCAAGTAAACAATTGTCCCATTTTCCCCTATCTCTAGGCTTTCAACCGATTGATACTCTCCTTTTTTAATTGATACTTGTCGATTTTTAGCTATTCCTATCATGAAACCTAATTCCTGTTTTCTCAAAAATTTAAGGTTGTCTTTCGAGGAATACCAACTATCCCCAGTTACATAAGCTGGACATAATCCCCAAGATAAAACTTCAGCCAACATTAGACGAAAATAATCATTTTTTGAGAGATTGTCTTTTTTTTTATAAAGCCGATAATTAATAGGAACTGAAACTCCCGATGGGTCAGTGTAAAACAAGGTAATTAAATTGATTCCTTTGATAGTTTTGTGTTTATTTCCTGACCAAAAGTAGCCAATAAAATCACTTAAATTGGGCTGACTATAAAGTTTTTCAATGACTGTATCATCAATACTTAAGGTTCCACCTATAAGGTCAATATCTTGCTTAACTTCATTGAATAAATCAACAGGTTCGTAACTTTCTCTTACTAAAAAACGGTTCACGCTGTCATGAGATAAATCTTCAAACATCTCGGCTAAACGATTACAGCCTGAATATTTTGACTCAGCGATTAAATACCAAGTATAACGGTCTAAATTACACTTTGCTGTTGATTTCTTGGTCAGAGTTCGGATAGCTACCTCTTATTTTAATAATTTTCTCTATTTTACCACTTTTCTGCTTTTTATTTTTAGCGATCGCTTGATATGTTCAGACACAGCATATTTAAGTTAATCTGTCAATGCGTAACTCCTAGAATATAAAATAATTGTAAAATCAACTAAGATAATCCCATCCTTTCTTCCCAACTGAGGGGTTGAATATCATTTAAACAACTTAGGGGATACTCCGAACCATCAGCAGTCCTTAACTGTTTATGGATATCCCCAGAATCGGTCAGAAATTCTACCACTTCCCCTATCAACCCCATCCATTGACCGGTGAAATGTTGCAGCCGTGCTTTGATTTTTTGCCCAATAGGGAAAGGATCTGGTTCTGGTTGGCTAAGTTGAGCAAATAATGGTCGTAATCGCTCTTTTTCTTCTGATGGCAAGAGATTCCATCCTAGTTGTAATTTTTCTTTGGTTAAACCACTCTCATCCCTGAGAAACTTAATATCTTCTACTGTCTCAGAATGACTAATTAGACCCGCGATAAATTGGCGATCAAATAGGGATATGGCCTCAAGGGGAATCTCACCCACCGATTCAATCTCCCAAATATTGATATCCATAACGGAATTTGTTGAAACTATCTCTTTACTATTTATATCTGGTTCCGTTGTCGTTTCCATTTCCTGAATATCAGCCTCCACATTGGGATTTATTGTTGTTTCCATCCCCTGAGTATTTATATCCACATTGGGATTTATTGTTGTTTCCATCCCCTGAGTATTTATATCAACATTGGGATTTATTGTTGTTTCAATCCCCTGAGT
>JBFRWQ010000362.1:0-7547 GCA_051439665.1 Microcystaceae cyanobacterium
GTGTGGGGAGTGTGGGAAGAGAGGGGAGTGTGGGAAGAGAGGGGAGTGTGGGAAGAGAGGGGAGTGTGGGAAGAGAGGGGAGAGGGGGAAGAATTGAAACCAGCCAAACCTGATAATTGAGATCTAGTCTAACTGGTCACTGAATAGATTCATTTATTAGAGTTATTGACTCTCTGTGGTTGCTTTTTGACCCTATAGGCTACTACTTGTAAGGCTTCTAGGGATTTTAGGTCAATGTCTCCCCTTACTATCACTTTGTCCTCTAGATGGAGTGACTTTTGCCAGTAATTGATATCGGTTAGCGCTGTTTTTTGTTCAGTTTGAGAATAATTGCAGGGTATAAAACAGGAATGTTGAGATAATTCCTCTGCTGATGATGAATAGTCTGTTTTAAGGCAAAATAACATCCATGACTTTACTTTCTCTTCCTGTTCCTTGTCCCATTTCTTTTTCTGGGTTGATGGGAGGCTATTTTTCTGTAATAACTTATATCTAATTGCCCATCTTAGCTTGATTAACTCTTTTACAGCCACGTATGCTGTTCCCAGGGTAATAAGGAGTCCCAAAAGCACCATCCACAGGTTATCACTGGTTAGTAATAACATCAAGAGAATACCTAAGCCTATAGATAGGGCATCTCGTAACAAGCCATGAAGGGTGATCTTAATTTTGCCGAGGGAAAAGCTAGGGTTGAAGGACATTTTTCAAGTTATTAAGAGGGTCTTTTTTCATTCTATGATCGAATGTAGATGACCAATCAAAAAGGCGCAACGATTTGCGCCCAGATGTCAGGTTGTTAAGCTTGATGCTGTCTAAGCTTCATGAACTTCTTCATTAGCACGACTGAGCATATTTTCGTCTAAATGGTGTTTTTCTTGGCGATCTTGGGTTAATAGCTCCCTTGCTTTTGTTTCTAAGGTTTCCTCGTAAGCTTCTTCCGTTTCTACTGCCCGATTAACCATTTTTTCATGTTGGTTATGGTCATGCTGACGATGTTTAGCCAAGAGTTCCCGTGCTTTTTCTTGAGTATCCATAGTTAAACCTTATGAAAGGACTTTCTTATAATGTATCCTTTTTCTGACATTTTGAGAAAATTATGTATTCAGCAATACAGAATAATCGAGCAATTTTACCCATTGATTAGGGGGAGAGAGGGGAGTGTGGGGAGAGACGGATAGACATGACAGAATTGAGCTTGGTACAGTAGAGGAAGCTTTTTTGCTTTTTGAATGCCTAATGCCTTTAGTCTCTCGTTCCGACCTAGTTAACCATGCGATCGCTGGTAAAATTGTTAGCTTTCCCACTGACACCGTTCCTGCATTAGCAGCACAGCCTGAACAGTCAGATTTAATCTTTAACCTGAAAAAGCGCTCTCTAAGTAAGCCTTTAATCTTAATGGGAGCATCATGGACAGATTTACTGCCTTATCTGTCTGGCTCTAGGGAAGAATTTGTGATTTGGGAAGCGCTTGCTAATCGTTATTTTCCTGGAGCGCTGACTCTGATTCTTCCTGCTTCATTTCAAGTCCCTGAAGCGATCAACCCCAGAGATCGAGATACAATTGGGATCAGAGTCCCTGCTCATGAGACGGCTTGCAAGATTTTAGCGCAAACCGGACCGTTAGCCACCACCAGTGCTAATCTATCAGATGATCCACCGATTGAAGATTTAGCAGTGATTAATGAGAGGTTTAGAGAGGTTTTTACCCTTGATCCCAATCAATTAGAGATAGCAGAACAAAAAGGAAGTGGCAAACCTTCTACTGTGGTTAAATGGACAGGAAATGATTGGTCAACCATACGACGGGGAAGCGTTTATTTTCAATAATTAATTAACTATGAGTGAGATTGACAGACTCAAAGCAGAATTAGAGCAAACCCGTTTAGCCTATCAGATGGCTGCCCAAATTAGTCAGTTTAAAACAGGATTTTTAGGTCGAACGGCTCATGAATTGCGTTCTCCATTAAGTAGTTTAATGGGTTTGTATCAATTGATCTTATCAGATTTATGTGAAAGTCCTGAAGAAGAAAGAGAGTTTATCAAACAAGCGTCTCAAGTGACTCAAAAATTATTAAAAATCATTGATGAAATTATTTTGGTTTCTAAGCTTGAGTATGGCAAAATTCCCTTGGAAAAAGAACCTGTTAATTTGACAAATATTTTATCAGATGTCTTTCCTTTGGTTCATTTACAGGCTGCTCATAATAATTTAAGGCTTAATCTAGAAGAAATTGGGGAAGATATTTATATTTTAGGTGATCAAAAACGTTTGTTATTGGGTTTAACTAATTTAGTTGATACGGCTATCAGTTGGATGATGCAAGGGGAGATTAACCTGCAAGCAACTAGGGAAGGGGAATTAGGGATTATTCAAATTAGATTAGATTGTAATCGCTCGATCTGGCAAGAAACTAAGGATTTATTAGAACAATCTCCTACTTTTTCCCCAGAAAACTTTCAAGAGTTTGCCCAAACTTTAGAGATGTCGGCGGGAGAGAAATATTTATTAGCATTTAATTTAATTGAAGCAATGGGAGGAAAATTAACTCTTTTAGAGATGAATTCAACACCTGACGTAACTCTATTACAGATTAGCTTCCCTTTAGTGGATAGTTAATGAGTGCATTTTTTTCGGTTTTGTGGTAAGTTCCTGAACAATGCTATACCTAATTGGTGAAGATGGACAAAGACCATCCTACTTAACCTCTATATAACCTTATTTTATTTATTATGTCATCACCTAAAATTGCTGGTATTATTTGTACTCATAATCGAGATAATTATTTAGGGGCTGCGATCGACAGTCTTTTAGAACAAGATTTAGATGATTTTGAGATTTTAGTGGTGGATAATGGCTCAACCGATACCACACGCCAAGTGACTGAAGCTAGACTCGATCATCCTCGTCTTAGCTATGTTTATGAACCTGTGCTTGGTCTTTCTACGGCTCGAAATCGGGGAGCAAAGGAAACAAAAGCGCCTATTTTGGCCTATTTAGATGATGATGCAGTTGCTAGTCCTCAATGGTTAAGAATACTGGTCAATGCTTATGATAAACATGAAAATCTTGCCATTGCAGGGGGGAGAGTTACCCTAATTTGGCCAGAAGGAATTTCTCCTCCTGCTTGGTTATCAGATAATCTAGCAGGAGCGCTAGGTTTATATAATCTAGGGGATGAAGTGGTTTATATCGATAATCCTCAATTAACACCCAGAGGCTTAAATTATTCGCTCCAGCGCTCGTTTCTCGATCAGATAGGTGGTTTTGATGTTAATTTAGGACGGGTGGGTAAAAATTTACTTTCTAATGAAGAATTGTTTATGACAGAATTGGCTTTACAAAAAGGCTATCAAGTAGCTTATCTTCCTGATGCTTTAGCTGCTCATAATGTATCCTTAGAAAGGACTAAAATGGATTGGTTTATTCGTCGTAGTTGGTGGCAAGGAGTCAGTGAATGTTATCGGCAAAAAGTAGCGGGTAAGGTAGGATCTTATCAATTTCGCTCAGGAGGAGAGCGAGTCGTAAGAGGATTATATAAAAGTATTAAATATATCAATGATCCTGCACTGCGATTTGAGAATTTACTCTATGCTTATGGTCAGTTGGGCTATTTAAAAGAAGTAATTAAGTTAAGGTTTTCTTGATCTTTAGTCATTTCAGTGACCAGTAACCAGTTACTAAACCTTTTTTTTGGTCATAGGTTATAGGGATGAAGGTGGTGCAAACCGTAACCTTTAGGGGGTTAATTCGACTAGCTAAAAATTCTCTTCTCGGTCAAACTGATAATAGAAATTCATAGGAATTGACTGATATGAAAAACTTAGTTGAATCATTCTACGGTTGGTATAGTAGTAAAGTCCGTCATCCCAGATATCGTTGGGTTATTGTGATTGGTACACTCCTCTACTTACTCAGTCCGATAGATATTTCTCCTGATTTTATCCCAATTATCGGTTGGATTGATGATGGAGTTGTGATTACTTTATTAACTACGGAATTATCTCGTCTTCTCATTGATAAAAGAAAAGGAAATACAATCGTTCAGGATGACTCGGATGATGTTGTTGAAGCTAAAGTGATTAGCTAATCTGATATCTAGGTCGTGAAATAAGTTCCCGACCCTTGGAGTGATTTAAAATCTGGCTTGGTGATCTTACAGCGATTACCAGGTCATTTAGTTTGTTTCAAAAGGAAATGTTTTACAATTTTAATTGGTGGTTTTTCGTTGGGACGAACAATGTTGGTTAAAAAACTCATTCAATTAGTTATTCTTTTCTTTTTAATCAGTCTCTGTGCTTGTAGCACTCCAAATCCATCTACTGATGACTTCTCAGGAAATATTATTTTTTGGCTGGAACAACCAACGGGGTTAACTGAAACTGAAGCTGAAGAATCTCAGAACCGAATTCGCAATGGTTTAGCCAGCTTTAATGTTCTATATCCTAATGTTAGGGTTTTGATTGATTTTTTTGAGGTTGGACAAGGGATTGCTGAGTTTAAACACCAATCACAACGAGGGGCAGGTGCAAATATATTACTTGTTCGAGTCGATTCTGCTATCTCTCAATTAATTCAATCAGGTGTATTGCAATCATTGGATGAGTACCCCCTCGACTTGAGTAAATTCAGTTCAAAAGCGCTAACACAAGGTCAATATCATAATAAACTCTATGGTATTCCCCTATTTTTATCAACTCAAGCCCTTTGTTACAATGCTGATAAGGTAAAACAACCCGCCCAAACTCTAGCAGAATTAGTTGAACAAGCACAAAAAGGCTATTCTGTTGGTTTAATATCAGGTTTCGAGGAAACGTTATGGGGAACGGGCATCTTTGCCAAAAGTTATCTAGAATTACTCTTAGAAGCTGAAGACAATGCTGATCTAGATCCCAATGAAGAATCATCTGTTCTTAGAGTCTTACAAAGAGGGGGATGGTCTCAATGGATGGAATGGTTGAAAGAAGCGCAAAATGAGCCAAATTTTATTCTTGATAGGGATAAAGATGCTTTATATCAGGCTTTTCTCGATAATAAACTAGCTTATCTCACTTGTTCATCTGATTGGATTCCTTATGCAGGGAGGATTTTAGGAAAGGAAACGGTAGGGGTAACTCTGCTTCCTCATCAAGGAAATGCAGCCACACCTCAGCTAAAAACATGGATAATAATTTTTAATAAAGCTTCTAGTGCTAATCAACTCAATTTAGCACTCAAATTTGCTGATTTTTTCACAAATACTCAACAACAGCGCCGTCTCGTTTCAGAAGAAATTATGATTCCCAGTAATATAGAAGTGGCTTCTAATCCCCTTCTCTACCCAATTCGGACAACTTTGATGCAGCAAGTTCAGTCTAGTCTCTCTTTTTCCTTGGATGATTTAGAAACCCTTGACCAAATGACTGAAACAGGAGAACAACTTTATCGTCAGGTATTAGTGGGGGAAATTACACCAGAAGCAGCAGCCAATGAATTAAAGACCTTGATTAATCTACAATTAAACAAATAACTGCTCCCTAGCTCAATTATGCCCGAATCAACCTTTGAAACGACTTTCCTTGACTTTGATTATCTCTGGGATGAACTGCTTAAAGCATTAGTCATTTTAGTTAGACCTGTTGTGTATAGCCAAATTTTAGTGATTATTTGTGTTTGGTTTTTATCTTGGTTGATTTCTTATACCTTGTGGCGTTATTTTCAAAAAAAATATCCCACTGTTAGTCAATTAGAGGTTGGTGAGACTCGTCTAGTTTGGCAAGCTTATGGGGCTGCATTAGTTCGTTTTGGGACGAATCCATTGGTGAGTTTCATTTTATTAAGCTTAATTATTTTTTTATTTGAAACACAAGGATGGTTTTCAGGTTATATTAGAGATGGTATCGATATTATTGGGGATTTTATTGTTTTTCGGCTCTTTATTATTTCCCTTTATGCTTTATTTTCTGCTAATTCTGTTAGGTACTATCACATCAGATTATTTACCCCTTTATTTACCTTATTTATTATTTTTAAAGTCCTCAATTTATTCATTAATCTGACCAACTTTTCTCAAGTCTCATTGCTCATCGTCTTTGAAGAAGCGATCACCATAGAATCTATCTTTGTGACGATTGCAGGATTATATTTTTGGTTTATTAGTTTATCCTTAGTTGAAAAAATATGTCTCAAAGCCTTATATTTCCTGAGAGGAGAACAGCTGTCGATTGATCAAGCAATCATTCTAGTAGTTCGCTATTTTCTAATAGGTTTAGGGATTGTTTTAATTGCTGGTTATGTGGGAATTAGTCCAACAGCGATCGCAGCTATTACAGGGGGCTTATCAGTGGGAATTGGATTTGGTTTAAAAGAAGTAATTAGTAATTTTGTCAGTGGCATTTGGTTATTATTTGAAGGAGCATTAAAACCAGGGGATGTGGTAATCGTTGAAGGAGATATGAGCAAAGTGGTTAATCTAGGGGTTCGAGCCACCACGGTACAAATCATCAAAGATAATTCTGAGGAAATTATTCCTAATCAAACGTTTTTTACTCAGAATATTACTACCTTAACCAGAAGGGACAATTTGATTCGCCGTTCTTTAATTATCGGTGCAAGTTATAAAGCTGAACCCCAAAAAGTTTTAAATGTTATCCTAGAAGTTGCTCGCCAGCATCCTAAAGTCCTAGAACTTCCTGCACCCCTTGTATGGCTGATTAAATTTGGAGATTCAAGTATCGATTATGAATTAAGATTCTGGTTAGATGATCCCATGATTGGTATGACAGTGACCAGTGAAATCAGTTGCGAAATTTGGCAAGCTTTTGCCGATCATAATATTGAAATTCCTTTCCCACAAAGGGATATCCATATCAAGACAGATTAAAATTAACTACTTTAAATTCAATTATGAACTTTAAAATTTATCCTTTCGCACTATTAATCACAACCTTATGGGGCATTAATGTTAATTTGATGAGTAAATCAGGATCTTTAGCGGCTGAGTCATTTAATTTCCCTAACTTACCTTATTCTACCCTAGAATTAGCCCAATTTAAAATTACCAGTCAAGATCTCAAGGGATTTGAGGGAAAAGTCAAAGCGATCGCTCTTAGTCCCGATGGTAAAATCTTATTAGTTGCAACGGGGAATGATCAAGTCAGTGCAGTGAATTTAAGCACAAAACAGGTCATTTATGGCGTAGATACTAGAATGAATGGTGGAAGTTCTATTGTAATCAGTGAAGATGGAAAACATTTTGCGATCGCAGGGGATGAAAAAATCAGCGTTTATCAGCTATCAGATGGAACAAAATTACGAGATTTAAGAGGGAATACGAAAAAGGTTAGTGATATAGATATTAATCCTGGGGGAAATCGCCTGATTAGTGTCAGTAGTGGTGAACAAACTATTAGAATTTGGGATCTTAATTCAGGACAACTCCTTAAAACTATATCAGAGGGAGTCGGCCCCGTTACCCGTGTTGCTTTTACCCCAGATGGCAAAATTTTTATTACAGGATCTATCTTAGATGATCGTACCTTAAAACTTTGGAATGCGAACAGTTTTCAAT
>JBFRWQ010000363.1:0-5731 GCA_051439665.1 Microcystaceae cyanobacterium
GGATTAGAGATTCAAAAACGAGAACAAGAGCAGAAAGCCGCCGAAGCTCGTCAGTTATTGCAAAAAACAGAGCATTTTTATCAAGAAGTTTCTGATAAAGCAGCTAATTTAAAAGAAAGAGAACGTACTCTTAAACAACATCAAGAGATTGAGGTACAAAAAGCAATTAGTGAGGCTAAAGCTGAAATTGCTCAAGTGATTCGTCAATTACAAAAAGGTGAAAAGACTGGACAAAAGGCACAAAAAGCGACAGAATCTCTGAATAAGATCGCTCAGAAGCAAAAACCTCTTGTTAAATCTTCTAAACCTAGTTATTTGCCTAAAGTAGGTGAAAAAATTAGGATTCTAAGTTTGGGACAAACGGCAGAAGTATTAACAATGAACGAAGAAGGAAGCACAGCGACAGTGCGATTCGGTTTAATGAAAATGACCGTTGATTTAGGGGATATTGAATCTTTAGATGGGAAAAAAGTAGAAATTACTGCTCCTTCTACTCCGCCTAAGTCTTCTAAACCGCCAACTTCTCCTAAAGCTTCCCCAGTTGTGATTAGGACTTCTCAAAATACCCTTGACATACGAGGCTGTCGGGTGGCTGAAGCTGAAGGGGACTTAGAAAATGCGATCGCTAAAGCAACGGAGTCTGGTGTACTCTGGATTATTCATGGTAAGGGAACTGGTAAATTACGGGCAGGTGTCCATGAATTTTTACAAAGACACCCTCAAGTGACAAGATTTGAACTTGCTTCTCAAAAGGAAGGGGGATCTGGGGTGACTATTGCTTATTTAACTTGAGTTTGAAATTTCCAAAATCGTCATTACCTTCCTTGAATCAATTATTAATCTTACTCCTTTAGATTTTGACTGTTTTAACTTGAGGGTTATTAAGTTTGCGTAAGTCTTTTTTAAAGGTTTGACGAAATTCAAGGTTCATTATTATTCTTCTTAATAAGGTGAAAATTTCTTCTCGACTAACGTTATCATCATTGATTCCTTCTTTAATTGCTTTAGCCATCGCCATATCTTCTATGACTTCATTTGGAATGATTGGGAAGAAAAAGAAAAAAGAATCGGCCAAATTGTTGGTTTTGACTCAAACGGAAAGTTCGTGTGGGTTAATCAGAAAACCTTAAAGATTTACTGCGAATATCTTCAGAAAAATTTACAATTCCCTTGTTACTTAACAGGAATCACGAATTTTACTTGGGAAACCAAATATATATTTGGTTATGGGTTAAAAGAAGAATATAAGCAATTGCGAAAAAAAAGAGCCTCTTATTTAGATACTTTTAAATTACTTCACTTAATTACTGATAGTGAGATACGATCTAAGATAGATGTTTATGTACAAAGAATGGAAGATGGTAAAAAGTTTAAGTTATCCTTATCAGAATTAGAAGCAACGGATCGAGCATCAACCAATTATCAATTACTGGATGATTATTCTTGTTGGTTTGTTGGTAGCCCCATAAAATTACCTTGGTGAATCTACTTCCCTCTCTGAATTTTTTGCGCCACTGAAGCGCTGCTCAGAATTTACCAGTTGCTTTATTTTTTCCCTGTCTGATTGTCATCTTAACTTTATTTAGGTAATATACTATGGGAATAAAAAATTGCCGGAAGAGTAAAGGGTTAAGTAGTCCTACCGACACCACACACCACACGGAAACCGACCCAGTTGAGGCGGTAGATGCGGTTAATGCTGTAGCGATCCGCCGAGCGGCAATTATCAGGACTGCTGCCATAAGAACCTCCACGGAGTACAATGAATTCTATTAATTCATTTCTATAATCACTGCCATCTCTTGGCGTATCCCCATAATTATCAACATAATTGTCCTCACACCATTCCCACACATTTCCGTGCATATCATATAGTCCGAAAGCATTAGGGGCAAAAGTTCTCACTGGTGTCGTTTCCCTTCGATCTTCTCCTTTGGGTTCATTAGCAAAGGTATAGTTCCTGTTATAGTTGGCTAAGTCAGTCGTTATCGTTTCCCCAAAGTGAAACGGTTGATGATACTTTTCATTCCATTCTGCCTGCCCTAACTCCTCGCTGCTTGAAGACGAATCTTGCGCCCCTACATTGCTTTCTGATGATAGAGAAGTTTCTCCTTCTTCTACCCTAATTACAGCACGACAGGCATATTCCCACTGGGCTTCGCTTGGCAGTTTATATGTCTTTCCTGTTAATTTGGATAGTCTCTGACAAAATTCGATGGCTTCTTCCCAACTCACTCCCTCAACGGGGCGATCTTCTCCTTTAAATCTTGATGGCTCTGTCTCTAAATCACGATTGACTTTTAGGTGGGTTCGAGATGCGATCTCCCGCCATTGTGCCTGAGTAATGGGGGTTTGACTCATGTATAAGGGTGGCACTTTCACCTTATGTTGGGGTTTTTCCCTTCTGAAATAATCGACTCCATATTTTTGGCACAGTCTTTCTATTTCTGCATCAGGTGTTCCCATCCATAATTCCCCTTCTGGGATATACATCATCCGAATCTGGATATTTTCACTGATTTTCTCATCAGCGTAATACACCTCATATTGCTGATACATGATAATTTGTCCTTTTTGATCAACAAAAACGGCTTCAGGTTTCCAGAGATTTAAAGAGTCCTCTGTTTCAGCCGAGAGATGCCCATAAGAATCATTCATTTTCTTTATTATCCATACTCGTCTTTATTATTCTACTCTACTCATAAGATTGTTCCAAAACCCCTAATAATTGTTCTTCTAGGAGGGTTAAATAAGGTCGATGGATTTTGCCTAGACTCCCTAATAGACTTTTGGCCGTGTCTTCAAGGTTAGGATTATAAAGGGATGAAATGCGATCGCTTTTTATTAAAGGACTGAACAAAGCCCGAAAAACTCATTGAGGATTTGGTAATTTATCAGAGAGGTTTCAGAAAACAGTGCCACTATCAAGTGGAGAGTTAAATCACCGTCAATCAATTCACGTGGAGGCGCTATGCGTTTATTATTGAGACCCTCATCTATATTAATTGTCATTCTAGGTCTAGTAGTCGGTTGCGCCCCATCTCCTCCCGAATCCGTTTTAGATCAGCCGACTCCACAAGTTTTGGCTTATGATGCTGAGTCGTCTTCCCCTGTTGGAGGGACTCTTTCTGCTGCCAATGAACCCGAAACTGTCTTTGCTGAGGATGGTATAGCGATTCGTGGCGCAGATCCAGTTGCTTACTTTACACAAGACGCTTATGTAGCTGGTAGCCGTGAGTACACCTATGATTGGGGGGGAGCAACTTGGCTATTTGCCAATGGGGAACACCGCAATTTATTTATCAGTAACCCAGAGCAGTATGCGCCTCAGTATGGTGGGTTCTGTGCTTGGGCAGTCAGCGAGGGCTATATTGCCCCAGTCGATCCCACTGCATGGGACATTGTGGATGGCAAACTATACCTTAATTTTAATGCTCGCATTCAAAGACGATGGCAGCGAGATATTCCTGGTCACGTCAAGAGAGCCAATCAAAACTGGCCAAGAGTTCAAGGGCAGTAACAATCGTTAATCCTTAAAACTCAATAACCTCTGCTTTTAAAGAGCGTTCCATTAGTGCATTTAAAGCCACTTGAGGTGTGGTTTTTTGGGTCAATAAATGATAAACTTGCTCAGTAATGGGAACAGATAACTGTTTTTCTTGAGCAATTTTATAGACCACTTGGGCTGTATTAATCCCTTCTGCTGTCCCTTCTAAGGTAGTGACAATCTCTTCTAAGCTTTCCCCTTTGGCTAACCGATAACCGACTTGATAAGTCCGAGATAAAGGACTATTACAAGTCGTCAGTAAATCCCCTAACCCTGATAGTCCAAAAAAGGTTTCTACTTCTGCACCTAATGCTGTTCCTACTCGGACAATTTCAGGTAAAGCTCTTGTTAATAAACCTGATTTGGCATTTGTTCCTAATGCTAACCCATCGGAAATACCAGCAGCGATCGCAATCACATTTTTTAGCGTTCCTCCTAATTCTGTCCCAATGGGATCCCTATTCAGATAGACTCGAAAACGTTCGGAAGAAAAGAGAGTTTGAATCATTTCTGATGCAGTTATATCTTCACTAGATACCACTGTGGCTGCGGGTAGATTTTGCTTGATTTCTTTTGACAAATTAGGACCCGATAAAACAACTAGGGGGATGTTGGTAAAAGCTTGTTTCCATAGATAGGATGGCGTACAATTAGTTAGGGAATCTAGTCCTTTTGTCGCAGAAACTAAGATAACATGAGAGGGTAATTCAATATGACTTAATTGCTCAATTGTTGGGCGTACACCTGCCATTGAAACGGCAGAAAGAATAACATCAGCGTCTTTAATATTATCAGCTAAGGGTTGGGGACTTTGGCGAGACCATATATTAACCTTATGGTTATTTCGTTCTGCTAATTCTTTGAGGGCTGTTCCCCATACACCTGCACCAATAATTGTTAGTTTCTTAGATGTTTTTATCATTATCATTTAAAAATAAATAGGTACGTTATTATTAAATATACCATTATTTGACCAATTAAACTATTAAATTCAACAAATTTATGATATAATGAGCAAGCCCCTAAATTGAAGTCAAAAAGCGTTAACAAATGGCGTATCGGAATCCAGCACCAACCGTTGATATCATTATCGAATTAATCGATCAACCCCATCGTCCTATTATTTTAATTGAACGGAAAAATCCACCTTATGGTTGGGCAATTCCAGGGGGATTTGTTGATTATGGTGAATCAGTAGAAACAGCAGCAAAGCGAGAAGCAAAAGAGGAAGTCAGTCTTGACATTAAATTAATTGAACAATTCCATGTTTATTCAGATCCCCAAAGAGATTCCCGTCAACATACCATAAGTATTGTTTTTATTGCCACTGCAAGCGGAACGCCCCAAGCAATGGATGATGCTAAAACATTAGGGGTTTTCTCTCTTTGGGAATTACCCAAAAAACTTTGTTTTGATCATGGTAAAATCCTGCGAGATTATCAACAATATCGTTACTATCATCTTCGTCCTCAACTCTCAATTTAATTATGATTAATTTAACATTAGGCATTGATTTTGGTACATCAGGTGCTAGGGCTATTGTTATTAATAAAAATCAAGAAATTGAAATAGAAGTTAAAGAAGATTATCATAATATATCTAATAATAATTTTGCTTTAATCTGGCAAAATACCCTGTATTCTCTGTTAGAGAAAATCCCTTTATTTTTACGTCAAGCCTTAGAAGCGATCGCTATTAATGGCACATCTTCTACTGTCCTTTTATGTGATGCTCAAGGACATCCTTTAGATACACCCATTTTATACAATGATCAAAGAGGAAAAGTCATCATTGAGCAATTAAAAACTTATGTTCCTCAAAATCATTTAGCCTTAAGTTCAACCTCCAGTTTAGCCAAATTAATTTGGTTATCCAAACAATCTTATTTTAAAGAAGCCCATTATTTTTTACATCAAGCAGATTGGTTAAGCTTTTTACTACACGGTAAATTAGGAATTAGTGACTATCATAATGCCCTTAAACTAGGATATGATGTCGAACAACTTTGTTATCCTGACTGGTTAACTAATCAAAATTACTATCATCTATTACCCAAAATATTAACCCCCGGTCAAGAAATTGCACCTATTACTTCAGACATTGCTCAAAGATTTCAACTGCCAAAAAATTGCTTAGTATGTGCAGGAACAACCGATAGTATCGCAGCATTTTTAGCCAGTGGTG
>JBFRWQ010000364.1:0-8253 GCA_051439665.1 Microcystaceae cyanobacterium
AAATTATCCTCTGGGTTTATTATTAAATGGGGAATCCATAATAGGCCATAGGTTACTAAAGTCATGGTCGAGAGAATGAAGAAAACTTGCCAGATATTAAAGACTTTAAAGGTAAAACGATGGGTTATCTTAGTTAATAAAGCCCTGGGAAATAAGGATTTATTCCCATATTGATCTAAAAACCTAATCTTAATCCACACAGCCAAGAGAAATAAAGTCATCCCTAAAATAAACCCTAACCCATTCCACTTAATAGAAATAGTCATTCCGAAAAAAATACCTGATAACATCAATTTAAGACTAGCTTTCCTAGCATCTCGCAAATACCAGAGACAAAACAATTGTCCTAATAAGCCAAAGCTAACTAAATAGATATTATTTAACGCATAGCGAGATTCTACTAAAAATAAACCATCTAAACTAGCTAAAAATGCCACCAATAAAGTGTAGGATTTAGACTGATTTAATTGATAAGCTAGTCCCCCAACAATTAACGGAAAAAAAGAGCCACTTAAGGCATTGATCCAACGGTAACTAAAGGTTGATCTCAAACTTCCTGTTAACTCATTCATCAAATCAGGTGAAGCAGGAAACAGTGAACCAATATAGATCCCAGCAGCAATAATATATTGAGCAAGGGGAGGATGGGAATGGAAAAAAGGTTCACCTATTAAATATTTATTAGAAAATATTGCATAATAAACTTCATCAAACACTAATTCATTAAACTGTCCTAATTTCCAAAATCGGACGACAAGAGAAAATAACCAAATCCCAATCAAGGCCAATTTAAACCCATCGTATCGTCTCAAGGATTGTAATCTTTGGTTAAGTCTAAGCATAGAAAGCATGAACTATAGGAGTGAACCGTTAACTCTCTTTGTAGATTAACTTATTCTACGGAATGTAAAGTTATGTGTAGAACTTTTTTGCTTTATACACATCTGTTACTTTTGTTCATTGTTATGTAAACAAGGCTATCTTTATCTTGCATTTCGTCTCAACAGTGTTCTCTCAGCCAAATCATGAGGTTAGATGTTAGGTGATTAAACAAACCATCCAAAGGACTCATCATGAAAAAACTATTGCAAGATTTTATTCAAGAGCATTTCATTAGAACTGTCTCAGAAGAACAGTCTTACTGCGCTTTCGAGTGTCGTCGATTAAGTTGTACTGGGTGTCCTATTAAAGAAAATCTATCTAATGCTAAAGATATTATAAACCATGTATAAGTATTAACCAAATGTGAACTTAGGCTCTAAAATTGCCCAAGAAAGAGTAGGGGTTAGGTTTCATGTAATTTTCTCGATTTAAGAGGTTTTTAGACTGAGGAATGAAGAATAACAATCCTCTTTTGACACCTAACACCTAATTACCTAATAGTGTGTCAAACTCATTTTGACGGTTAAATCTTCTCCCTCTTCCCACACCTCTCTCAACCCGTCACTCTCAATTTGACAGACTACTAATTACCCCCTTGATTGCGACTAACGAGATTGATGCGATCGCTTAATTCTGATAGGGTTTGACTAAACTCCCAATCTTTTTGTTGTTTTTGATTGACCTTATCACAGCTATACATGACCGTTGTATGGTCTTTTCCGCCAAAGGCTTCCCCAATACGAGGTAAACTTAGGTCAGTATGTTGGCGCATCAAATACATCCCAATTTGTCTCGCTTTGCTAATTTCACGGCGACGAGAAGCGCTTTTTAAGTCTTCAATGGAGATTTCAAAGGCATCAGCCACAATTTGCATGATAATCTCTGGTGAGGTGGGAACTTGTTCCATTGGTGGATTTAACACTGAGGCCAAATTCTCCACTGTCATCGTCAGGCCAGAAATAGAAGTATAAGCGATCGCTCTAGTAAGCGCTCCTTCCAATTCCCGAATATTGGCGGTGTAATGGGTAGCGATATATTCAATGACGGTACGGGGAAGACGCATATTCTCATACTCTGCTTTTTTCTGTAAAATAGCCATACGAGTTTCCAAATCGGGAACTTGAACATCTGCAATTAATCCCATCGAAAAACGAGAAATCAAGCGATCTTGTAGGCTAGGAATGTGTTTAGGGGGGCGATCTGAAGCAATCACCACCTGTTTTCCTGCTTCATGAAGCGTATTAAAGGTATAAAAGAATTCTTCTTGGGTATATTCCTTCCCTTCTATAAATTGGATATCATCTACCAACAGAATATCAGCGCTGCGATAATGATCCCGAAACGTCTCCATACTATCTTGTCGAATAGCGGTAATCAGATCATTGGTAAATTGTTCAGTAGAGATATAAAAAACCTTAGCACTGGGGAATAATTCTAGACGATAATGGGCGATCGCTTGCATTAAGTGGGTTTTGCCCAATCCTACCCCACCACAGAGAAAAAGAGGGTTAAATTCTCGCCCAGGGGATTCAGCAACGGCTAAACTGGCTGCGTGTGCCATGCGGTTATTTGCACCAACGACAAAGCGAGAAAAGGTATATTTAGAGTTAAGAGCAGATAAAGAAGATTTTGCGGTTATTTTTGCTTCATTATCTTTAACAATGGCAAAATTATGCCCTTGAACGGCTGTTAGTTGAATCTCTGGTGAAGTCCCCAAGATATCACTCACCGTTGCTGCGAGTAGAGTGGCATAATTTTTCTGTACATGGTTTAAAACAAAGGGATTAGCAAACTCAATCATCAGACATTGATTCTCTTGATCCCATTGTTTAATGGCCGCCGATTGAAACCATGTTTCAAAAGCGGGCTGACTTAATTGACTTTTCAGACGATCTAGGACTTGACTCCAAAAATCTGGTGGTGTATTCACAGTAATTTAGGGATATTAGGTAAAAAGAGAGATGTTACGCTATATCTCTACTTAATGTCTAGACTTTTCATCTACTCAATGTTATCCTACCTTTGGGAGAATGCTTAGATATTTGGCGTTAATGCTCATGGAATATTTAAGCACAAGAAAGTTTCTCTTTAGATTTGCTTAATATTTTATTCAGTAACGCCTAAGTTTTTTCGTCATGTCCATTGATTTTCTGATCGCTACTAGCCAAAATCTTTTACAAAACTTTGCCCTTAATCAAGGTTTAATCCCTGGGAATGCCACCCTAGCTTTTGGCAATCATTTTAATATCATTGCACTGGAGAGTTTAACTCAACAATTAATTCAAGGTGATTTTACCGCTTTGCCCACAGTTGAAATTAAATCGCAGAGTGATTTAGGGGGTGCGAATGGTGTTTATGTAAGGGAGTTCAATCAGATTTTTTTAGCTCAAGAATTTATTGATAACGCCTCGGAAAGTCAAATAGTAGCAGTAATTTTAGAAGAATATGGTCATGGCATTGATGCTTTAATTAACTCTGTTGATAGTCCAGGAGATGAAGGATTTATTTTCTCGGCGTTGGTGCGAGGGGAAAGCTTAAGTGATGAACAATGGGCATTAGTAACGGCAGAAAATGATGGATTACAAGTAATAATTGACGGGCAGATATATCAAGCAGAAGCAAATACGAGCTTAGTAGTGGATACTTTAGACGATGAAGATGATGGTATTGGTGTAGGAGGGATAAGTTTAAGGGATGCGTTAGGAGCGATCGCAGATGGAGGCACAATTACCTTTGACGATAGTATTGCAAATGGCACAATTATCCTCAATAGTAACCAATTAGTTATTGATAAATCAGTGACTATTGATGGGGATACCGATAACATTACTATCAGTGGTAATGATAACAGTCGAGTCTTTAATATTAATGATGATGATAACAATACAGATCAGATAGTTAATATCAGCAATTTAACCATTACCGGAGGCAATATTTCAGGCAAGGGAGGAGGAATTCATAATAGAGAGAATTTAACTCTGAGCAATAGCACTATCTCTGGTAACTCTGCCACTGGTGTTGGTGGTGATGGTGGGGGGATTTATAGTCAAGGAACAACGTATATCAGTAACAGCACCATCTCTAATAACTCGGCAACAAGGGGCGGGGGGGTTTTCAATTCAGGAACAGCAAATATAACCAGTAGCACCATCTCTAATAACTATGCATCAATAGATGGCGGGGGGGTTTTCAATTCAGGAACAGCAAATATAACCAGTAGTATTGTCTCAGGAAATAATGCGTTGAATAATGGTGATGAAGTTTTTCTCCTTGGTGGTGGTGAAGTAACGGCTAATGCTAATAACTTATTTGGGGATAGTAGTAAATCTGATAGCGATGCTTTTGATGGTTTTACCCCTGGTGAAAATGATATTAATGCCACATCTGACGGGATTAACGTAGCCCTAGAAAATATTTTAGATCCTAATGGTTTACAAGATAATGGAGGAACTACACAGACAATCGCTCTTGTAGAAGGTTCTCCAGCTATTGATGCAGGAAGTAATCCCCAAGGCTTGATCACAGATCAACGGGGAGCATTCAGGGATGATGGTAATGGAGTGGATATTGGTGCTTATGAATTGCTCACTGAAATAACTGAAATTGTCGTAGATACGGAACAAGATATTGTTAATGGAGATTTTAGCCCAGGCGATCGCTCTTTAAGGGAAGCATTATTGTTAATCGCCGACGGTGGCACAATTACCTTTGACCCCACTGTGACTAACATTATCCTCAACGGCACAGAATTAACCGTAAATAAAAGTGTAATGATTGATGGGGATGGAGACAATGATGGAGTAGCTGATGTAACGGTGGATGGTGACGGCCAAAGTCGAGTCTTCAACGTAGATGATGGGGATAATATCAGCAACAGCACCATTGAAATGAATGGACTCAACATCACGGGAGGACAGATAACAGGAGTTTCTCCTGATGGTGACGGTGCGGGGATATTCAATGCAGAAAATTTGACTGTTTCTAACTCAGAAATCACAGGCAATATGACTGAAAATGACGGAGGTGGTATATTTAATAATTACTATGGTTATCTTTCCGTTGTTAATACTGTTTTAACAGGAAACTATTCCTATGACGAAGGTGGTGCGATCTCCAATGAAGGATATGCCACCATAACTGATAGTCAGATAACTGATAATATTTCTGTTGAGCAAGGAGGAGGCGTTAGTAACCTTGGCGGATTTATTGGAATTGACAGTACAACCATTAGTAATAATCAAGCAGGTAATGATGGGGGTGGCATCGCCAACGAAGGGTTGTGCGGCTGCGCTACAGTTACCATAACTAACAGTCAGATAAGTGGCAATACCTCTGATGACGAAGGAGGAGGAATCTATAATAACTATGGTTCGCTCGAAATATACGGCACAACAATTAGTGATAATCAAGCAGGTGATGATGGGGGAGGCATTGCGACTTACAATGGAGAATCAACAATTGTCGAAAGCATTATTAGCGGAAATATAGCAATTGATGATGGTGGAGGCATCGCTAATGATTCTGCATTCACAGCAATTTACCACAGTTCAATATATAACAATGTAGCAGGTGAATACGGTGGTGGCGTTTATAGCGATGGTTCTCTGTACGGCGCACGTTTACTTGTTGAACGGACGACTATTTCTGGTAACCAGGCAAGTGATGGTTCTGGTGGAGGGATTGCTAATCAATATGATTCTGACGCAATAATTGTTGAAAGCACTATCTCAGGTAACATGGCTTTAGGCACAACTAATCCTGCTGATGGGGGTGGCATCAATAACTATCAAGCAGATTTAGGTGTTTATGGTTCAACCATTTCTAATAACTACGCCTACGAGAATGGTGGTGGAATTTGGACAGGGAGTGATCCTGATGATTTCCAGACAGCTATTGTTAATAGTACTATTTCTGGTAATGATGCCTATATTGGTGGAGGGCTATTTCAACCCTATGGAGACACATCGATCTTAAACAGTACTATCACAAATAACTATGGAGCTATAGATGGTAGTGGAGTAGCCGTTGTCAGTGGTTCTTATTCTACTATTTCTTTTGGTAATTCAATTATTGCGGGCAATTTTGGCAACACAGATGTAGATACCGATCCGAGTGCATCTACCTCTCCTTTTATAAGCGCTGGTGGCAATCTAGTTGGAGGTGGAGATGCGATCGTCCTTGCTAGTTTTAATGGACTACAGGATCAAACAGGAATATTCAATCCTCTGTTAGGCTCTTTAACTGATAATGGTGGCTTTCAAACGGGCGCTTTTAGTCTCCGAGAAACCATTCAAACCCATAACCCCCAAGCAAATAGTCCAGTGATTAATGGTGGTTTGAACATTAATAGTGACTTGCCTTTTGATGGGCGAGGTGAGGGATTCCTGCGCATTGAGGGTGTCATAGTGGATATTGGGGCAGTTGAATTTGTCTTTAATACAATTGAGGGAACAACCGGAAATGACACCTTAATTGGAACAGATGAACCTGATGAAATTAACGCCCTTAGCGGAGATGATTTAATACGGGCAGGCGATGGAAAAGATGTGATCAATGGTGAAGAAGGAAAAGATCGCCTCTATGGAGACGCTGATAATGACATTATCAATGGCGATGAAGATGATGACTTTATTGATGGTGGTGCTGACAACGACTTACTTAGTGGTGGTGATGGGAATGATCTGGTTTATGGTGGTGATGGTAATGATACCCTCTTAGGAGACATAGGTAATGATTATATGCTAGGTGAACAAGGAGATGATTTGATTGATGGTGGTTTAGGTAGCGATCGCCTTCGAGGTGGTACGGGATTTGATATCTTTGTCCTTCGTTCTGGGGATGGACGAGATATAATCTATGACTTTACTGACGGCATAGATAGAATTGGACTTGTCGATGGTTTAACCTTTACAGATCTTGGCATAGCACAATTTGGATCTCGTACTGATATAACTCAGATCACAAATCAAACCGATAGTAATGCAGTCTTGGCTTTGTTGGTAGGAGTTAACTTCACCAACATAACAGAGGATGACTTTTTGACTTTATAACAACTGTTCCTTCCTAGAGGCAAAAAGCTAACAGAACCTACTAAAATATCATTAAATTTAGCAGATTATGCCCCCTCTCAGAAATCTGTTAAGATAAGGGAGTGACTCAATCAGAATCATAATGGCTCGTCAAAAATCTCTAAAAGCCAAACTAACACGGCGAAGTCGGTCAAAAGTAAAGACCGCTCAACCTGTATATCAAATGCTAAGAGGGATTGAGTCTAAAATAGAAGCTCATCCCTTTCTTGAAGATTGGGGGAATAGCTATCAAAGCATCCTACGCACGGCCTTAAATGACCGACAAAAAGGATTAACTGAGATGGAAATTGAAAAAAAATTACAGAAACAATTTAATATTCAGTGGGCGTGGGCAGATAGTTTAGCAACCAATACCAGTCAAGTTTATGACCAGTTAGTAACCGCCCAAGAAAATCAAATAGAACAAATTGAAACCGACCGAAAAAGTGGCTTAGAAAAAGTTAAAGAAACTCTAGCCGACTTAGAAAGGTCATATCAGTCTCCAACTCGAAAAAATACTCGTAACTTTGAGAAAAAGCTGTTAGGAGTTAAATCTAAGTTAGCCAGAATTGAACGAAAGAAAAGACAATTAGAAGAATTAAGAAATAATCAAAGACTACATATATGTTGGGGTTCAAAGAAGCTATTTAACGCACAACATAATTTAGAAGAAAACGGGTATAGTTCTCATGAGGAATGGTACTCTGATTGGCAAAAAAAGAGAGGAGGAAACTTTTACAGTGTGGGTAAAGGGTCTGTAGATGGAAATAATCCTGTGACCAAGATTCATCACCTGGTTGGAGATTTATTTACTGTTACTATCACAATTCCTCGTTGTCATCAAGAAATTTATGGTAAAAGTCTAACCTTAAAATTTGAAGTAACAGGACAACGAAAACATGATTTACTCTATGCCCTAGAAGCGAATAAACCTGTTACCGTACAAATCTTTAGACGAGAACATAAAGATGACCAATGGTATATTCATCTCTCTACTTATATACAAGCAGTTCCTTATGTTTCTTCTCTAAAAAATGGCTGTTTGGGTATTGACTTAAATGCTCAATCCATTGATGTTGTGTATGTTAAAAGAGACGGGAATTTAGAATCCACTGCAGGGAAATTTACCCTATTTTCTTTTCCCATCCCAACGGGAACTACTGGACAAGTAGCAGCTAAATTAAGAGATATTGTGGTAGAAATTGTCAGAATCGCCCAAAGTTATCAATGTCCGATTGCTTGTGAGAATTTAGATTTCAGGAAAAAGAAAGCGCAATTAAGACATCGCTCAAAACGGTACAAT
>JBFRWQ010000365.1:0-2930 GCA_051439665.1 Microcystaceae cyanobacterium
ATTATCTTAAACATTCTCAGTGACCTATGACAGAAGCCATCACCCCCGAAATAAGCGATCGCATTTGCCAACACATGAACGAAGATCACACAGATGCTGTTCTGTTATACGCACAAGTATTTGGTAATGCACCCAATGTAACCCAAGCACAAATGCTATCCATCGATCCAGAGGGAATGGATTTAAAAATTGAGCCAACCAACGAACCCTTAAGAGTCACCTTTGATCATCCCCTCAAAGATGCAGAAGACGCTCATCACACCCTCATTACAATGGTTAAACAAGCTCGTCTTTCCCTAAAAGAATCCTAATTTAATTAGTAATGCAAAGAACCCGTTTAAACACCTTAGTTGATGATTCCTTACAACAAGCAACCCAATTTTTTGCCAACCCTTGGCGGCGCATTTCGTTAATTTTATTAACTTTATTCTTTGGTATTTTCATTGGGGAAGCGGTTTCAACGACAGTGGGACAAGCTGCTCAATGGGATGTAGTTGTAGCAGCAATCATGTTAATTTTTACCGAACTAGCTAGTCGTTGGGTTTATCGTCGTTCCCCTCAGAATAAACCCCGTTCTCTATGGACGGATGTGTTAAATGTTTTTAAAATGGGGATCGCTTATAGTTTGTATTTAGAAGCCTTTAAACTGGGATCTTAAGAGCTTCCATCTAAAAATTGATGACGAACCTGTTGGGTTGATTTTAATAACTGTTCAAGAGTTTCCCAATTTTCCTGATCAATATATTGGATAAATTGATCCAAACTGTAACGGTATTGTTGTAGCGATCGCAACACAGCTTCCTTATTATACTGTGCCATCATCACCCCCAATTCAGGATTACCACCTCCCACCCGACTGGTATCACGAAATCCAGAACTGGCAAATTTTTGCGCCCGTTGTAAAATACTTGATTCGGGTTCACTCATACAAGCATCAATTAAACTGGCACTAATCATGACAGGAAGATGGGAAATCCAGGCAACAGCGCTATCATGTACATCTGGTGGACAGATTTCTACCACTGAACCAAGAGAACGGGCAATTTCCTCTACTTTACGCCAAGCTAATAAAGGGGTGTCTTCCGTTGGGGTTAAAACATAAGATCGTCCGACAAATAAATCTTGTTGGGCACCGTCAATTCCCTGTTCGGCGGTTCCGGCCATAGGATGACCCCCCACAAAATTCGGCCACAGAGGAGAACATTGGGAGACAATGGGCATCTTAACTGAGCCGACATCTGTTACGATTGTTTCTGTTTTAAGATGAGGAATTAATGCCTTTAAAATCGGGACAATGAGGCCAATCGGTGTACAAATAAAGATAATTTCGGCTGACTGTAGTAGGGATAATTCTTGACTCGCCTCATCTACCACCCCTCGTTCTAAGGCTTTTTGACAAGTTTGAGACTGTCGGGACACACCTAATACCTTAAGTCCTCGTTGACGTAAATCTAAACCTAACGAGCCACCGATCAGCCCTAGTCCAACAATACCAACTTTCATTTTTTAACAATTGACAGGTTAATGTTTACTTATTCTCTTCATTATCGAATATTATTGACTTGTCTGTCTTATTTCTTTGTCAATATTCACAATTTCTTAGTCTTTCTTCACATTATTAGTTAGTAGTGAACAGTATTTAGCAAGAAATATGATACTCTTCGTGTTTTGCACCCTACTGAATTGTTTCAGTGCGTTAATTATATGATTTAATGGGCAAAGCCCATCCTACAACCATACACCAAATTAGCTGAAACAGACCACTAGATCCTGACTTTTCACAGCATCTTTTAAGTTAAGGCTTTGAGGCAGGGGACAGGAGAAAGAGGAAATGTAAGTTATAATTGAAATAAATATATTTTGGCATAACTTTATGACAACAGTAGTTGATATTACCACAAAAAATTCTTTACCCGATCATACTCAATTACCCGACTCCGACGGCACTTTCGTGAAAAATTTTCAAGAACATCCTCAAAGCATTTTACTGACTGAATCAATCTGGTCTAAATTAGAACAATTACATCCCGATGGACGATTTGCGATTGGACAAGATAGCGGTATTTATTGGCGAATCACCGAACCGCCACAAAGGGGTGCCCAAGCCCCTGATTGGTTTTATGTGGCCAATGTTCCTCCTACTTTAGATGGGCAGATGAGACGGTCTTATGTCTTATGGCAAGAAATAGTAGCGTCTTCTATTGTGATTGAATTTGTGTCAGGTAATGGGGAAGAAGAACGAGATCAAACTCCCTACAAGGGCAAATTTTGGGTCTATGAACAAGCCATTCGTGTTCCTTTTTATGCTATTTATGAAGTGCAAAAGTCAAGTGTAGAAGTTTATCACCTTATAGAAGGTAAATATCGATTAATGTCAGCTAATGAAAGAGGACATTATCATATTCCATCTTTGGGGGTAGAATTAGGACTTTGGCCAGGAATCTATAAAAATGTGGATCTTCCCTGGTTACGTTGGTGGGATGACAAAGGTAAGTTATTACCGACTCCAGAAGAGGCAATCATAGAAGAAAAACAACGGACTGAACAGGAAAAGCAACGGGCTGAACAAGAAAAGCAACGGGCTGATCGTTTAGAAGCCAAATTACGAGAATTAGGTGTTAATTTAGATGAACTTTAACTTTAGCTTCCCCAGTAAGCACTATCTTCGGATACAGTAAAACCTGCGGCTGCTGTATAAGTACCGTCAACCTTTGGGTTGAAAGCCCACGCTATACCACAGATTGGCGTGGGTAAGTCAATTTGTAAAAGTAGTTATCATAAATTATTCTATCTTTCTTGATATTAGAAAAGATTTGCTATATAATCAATAATATTCACGTTATATAAGCTTTCTTTTGATGTCATGCTATTCGTCAATTATTGTGAAAATGCTTTAAAAAAAGCTCAGTATAAGCAGCTTAGTGATGGTA
>JBFRWQ010000366.1:0-4181 GCA_051439665.1 Microcystaceae cyanobacterium
GGGTAAACACATCGCTGCCGATGATGATACCGCTCGTCTTGATGAAACCTTGGGTTATGTGATCTTTGAATCAGGAAGTGGCACAATTGACGGACAGAAATTCAGCGCTCAATTAGGCTCAGACACTATTGAGGGGGTAGATAATAACTCAAACAGCCAGTATGACCTATCTAATCTCGATTTTACGCCCCAAGTTGCCCTAGCTTCCCAAAGTGCAATGGATGGCCAAGATGGGGGTTGGGCAATTCTGGCAGGAGACAACCCAATTAATTCCAATCGCCTCAAATTGCAAATAGATGAAGATCAAATTGGTGATTCTGAGCGCAAACATACCACAGAACAAGTCAGTTATCTTCTTTTTGAAGGACAAACTGCAACCGCCAACTCACTCTCCATCAATCCACAGGGTTTGAATGATGATCTTCTTACAGGAACTTCGGGAATGGATTATTTCCGCTTTGATGATTTAAGCACCACTTATACAGTCATTGACTTTAATGCTTCACACGGAGATCAACTTGAGATTGATACTTCTGTTTATGGCTTAGGAGCAGGAGACTTTTCTGAGATTAGTCTTAATGACGCAAATAACCTTTTATCCTACAACGGTTATGATTTAGCAACCCTGGAAAACATTACTAATGCTGAGTTTAATGCTCATCGTGATGTTTTGTTCATTTAAACTTTGTCTAAAGGAGAGAGGGGTAAGAGAGGGAATGAGGGATTCATGCTCCCCACACCTCTAAGATCTGATACCCGACAATAAAAGACCCTGAAGTAGCCTACGCTTCGGGGTTTTGTCTGTTATCATTGCCAGATGTACAAAGAATTTACTAGAGTGAAAACAAACTGAGGAAGATGCAAGTAATGGCAAATAACAACAAAGGTGGTTTCTTCGTAGCAGGGATAGTATTGGGAAGCGTAGTAGGCGCTGTCACCAGTCTGCTCTTAGCCCCTCGCTCTGGCAAAGAAACTCGTAAAATTTTGCAAAAATCAGCAGAAGCGCTACCAGAAATGGCCGAAGATGTCTCTTCTACGGTACAATGGCAGACTGAACGACTGTCAGCGTCGGCGGTAGAAAATTGGAATGATACCCTAAACCGACTCAAAGATGCGATCGCAACTGGGGTTGAGGTAGGACAGTTAGAAGCACAACATCTTCAACCCATTAATAATGAGAAAAGATCAGAGAAATCATCCTCTGAAATGTAATACTCAAAGAGCATGATATTGTGGAAAACCCTATTTTTTGGCTTGGTGTCTCCCTTACATTGGTTGCTATTAGTTTAACCGCCGTCTTAATTGCAGCCTTACCCGCCCTTCAAGAGTTGGCTAGAGCCTCTCGTAGCGCTGAAAAACTCTTTGACACCCTGAGCCAAGAATTCCCCCCCACCTTAGCAGCCATTCGCATGACGGGGCAGGAAATTAAGGAGTTAAGCGATAATTTAGATGAGGGGGTGCAAAAAGCCACAGGGGTTGTTAAACAAGTAGATCAGAGTTTAACGAATGTCAAATATCAAGCGAAACAGGTACAGATAGGCGGAAAAAGTTTTGTAGCAGGGATCAAAGCTGCATGGCAAGTGTGGCAACGTCCTTCGTCAAAAACTTCTAAAATGCTTGACGATTAGGTAAAGTGTGTTATCTTGGTAAAAGTGAATTAAATAGGGAATTAGACAAATGGCTCAAAGACTAAAGCGCTGGGAGTCCCCCCGTCGTCAAGGCCGTAATGATAAGGGGAAAGGCGGATCAGCCCGTAAAAGACAGCTTAAGAAACAACAACAGATGCTACGGCGTAAACTAAAAGACAACCCACCTAAACCACAATCAGATAATTATTCAGGGGAAGAGTTTAACTCTTCCTTTTTTAATTATTCTTCTAAATACTTCATACCAGATTTGGTTTACCATATCCCAATTATGAATGAGGCAAAGCAGAAGAAAGGAGGGTTTCAGGCAAAAAAAGAAAACTAGGTTTGCTGGTTTCAATTATTCCCACACTTCCCACACTTCCCCCTCTCCCCACACTCTACCAATAAGTCAGATTTAGCCTCATAGTCTTGTGCGATCGCAGTCTAAAATGATATGATAGGGAATTGTGTCGAATTTAGATGAATTAACTATGCCCAAATTAAAAACCCGTCGGGCGGCGGCCAAACGTTTCCGAGCAACAGGAAGTGGAAAGAAAATTTTTCGCCGTAAAGCCAATAAAAGCCACTTGTTACAGCACAAAAGTTCTGAAAGAACCCGCCGTCGTCTATCTAACATCTCCTTAGTCGATAAAAGAGATGAAGAAAATGTTCGCCTAATGTTGCCTTATTTGTAAAGCTTAGGCCAAGATGACACTTACCCATTATAAACAGAATCATAGAGAGAAAACATCATGACCAGAGTAAAAAGAGGGAACGTCGCCCGTAAACGCCGTAAAAAAATCCTAAAACTGGCTAAAGGCTTTAGAGGCTCTCATTCTAAACTATTTCGCACCGCTAACCAACAGGTAATGAAAGCCCTGCGTAATGCTTATCGTGATCGCCGCAAACGGAAACGGGATTTTCGTCGTCTTTGGATCACTCGTATTAATGCAGCAGCCCGTCAACAGGGAATGAGCTACAGTCAGTTAATTGGCAAGTTAAAGAAAGCTCATATTATCTTAGATCGTAAGAGTTTAGCTCAATTAGCAGTATTAGATCCAGCAGCTTTTGCTAAGGTGGTAGAAACGGCTCGTCAAGCTTAACAGATAAGTTTGGACTCAGAAGATTCTGCTCAAAGAGAGGTTCTAGGTGTTAGGTTTTAGGTATTAGGTTTTAGAGATTTAAGCCTTATTCCTTACACCTTATCCTTAAAATTGAGTTTGATTTGATTAAGAAGTTAGAAAGTTAACCCTCTACCATTTTTACTGATTGAAATTGATGAGCAGCATCTAATTGCCAACATAATAAATCTTGTCCTTGCCCTTGTCGAACAGAAACAATAATATAGTAATAGTCTTGCCATGCGATCGCTTGATCAAAAGCAGAAGGAATCGCTTCGTGATCAGGATGGGAATGATAAACACCAATAATATTTAACTGGCGCTCTCTAGCTTCTTTCTGCACTTTTAACAAACATCTCGGATCAATAGTAAAGCGGTTACGACGGCTCAATGGTTTTTTCGACTGATCATTGAGTAAGTCTTGCTCCTCTGGTGTCCAACTATTAGGGGTTGGATAAATGTCTTTAACCCATCCCCTATCTTGTTCGATGACTCCCAAGAGAAGACCACAACATTCTTCAGGATAAGTCTTTTCTGCTTGTGCATAGATTTGTTTTAAATGAGTGGAGTTAATGGTTAGCATCTGACTAAGCTTATCCTAGTAGGTTCTCCCAACATGATGGTGAAGGATGTATAAAAAAATACATTTAGTAGAAAATAGTTATTAGTTAAGTTTTTGACTATTCACGCTTCAACTATACACTATTAACTATAAATAAGGATATAATGAACTTAAAACCGTTAGAAAAATCAATTAAGTATGTCAACTACAGCAGATGATATTTGGCAAATACTAGCCGAATTAGCGAATTCACAGAAAGAAACTGAACGTATTCTCCGAGCAGAACGTCAGGAAACTGAACGTCGTTTTCAAGAGACTGAACGTATTCTCCGAGAAGAACGTCAGGAAACTCAGCGTCTGGCTCAGGAAACCGAGCGTCAACGTCAGGAAACTCAGCGTTTGGCTCAGGAAACCGAGCGCCAAATTAAAGAAGTGAACCAGCAAATTAAAGAAGTTAATCAACAAATTGGGAAATTAGGCAATCGGTTAGGTGAATTTGTTGAATGGCAAGTTCGTCCCGCAGCCGTGCGCTTATTCCAAGAAAGAGGAATTGAGGTTCATGCTCTCTCAAAAGAAATATCAGCCCAACGAGGTAATGAAGGATTAGAAATAGATTTATTAGTGGTTAATGATACAGATGTTATTTTGGTGGAAGTTAAATCGAAATTAAGCCAAAGAGATGTGGATGACCATTTGGAAAGATTAGCTAAATTTAAAGAATTTATGCCTCGTTATGCAGACACAAGAGCATTAGGCGCAGTAGCAGGAATGATTGTGCCGTCAGATGTGGCACGTTATGCCTATCGTAAAGGATTATTTGTCTTAGCTCAATCGGGAGAGACAGTGATTATTCTCAATGATGCTAAATTT
>JBFRWQ010000367.1:0-9968 GCA_051439665.1 Microcystaceae cyanobacterium
ACTGAAAAGAGAACAATTAGGAGAATTACACAATGTCAACTATAACCGAAAATGACCTTAAACGATTAGAAGATTTAATTATTGCTTCTCGTGAAGAAAGTCGTCAGCGATTTACGATGCTAGAACAAAGATTAACGTCGATAGAAACAGGAATGACGACAATTCAAAAGGAAGTTGGTGAATTAAGATCAAGTTTAAGCAAAGTTGAAGGAAGTTTGCAAAGTCAGCAACCTTTAGTCCAGAAAAATCCTTATATAATCATATTTCCTTAGAATTTTGAATATATTATAAGTTTTGGTTGAAATAGTTTGTTTTTATGCTATGATAACTCTATGGTCTGAAAAAATAAGTGATACTATTTACTTTTTTAATAAGGTAATTGTATCAAATTTACAATTATATCTTAAACAGTAAAAAATACTATGGTTGATATTATCCGAGGTTCTTCCAGTAAACCTGTTTCTTCTAAAAGATTAGCAGATTATTTTGAGCAAAGAAAAGACATTCAAGGAACATTATATATAGGATATCCGATTATTGGTACGGCTCAAGGTGGGTATCAAATTGATGCACTTTTAATCTCTCATCAACATGGAGTAATTATTTTTCATATTGATGAAGGACAAAACTATGATCTAGATATTGAAGATATTCAAGACGAAAGTATTAATAAGTTACAATCAAAATTATTACAATATAAAGAACTTTCAAAGAAAAGAAATTTAATGGTTGAAATGACTGTTGTTACTTATGCACCTGCTTGGCAGAAATATCCTGATAATATTGATATAGAAGATTATCCGATTCTCATTAATGAAGCAGATTTACAAGAATTTATTGAGGATTGTCATTGGGAACATAGTGAATATTATGAGAAACTGAACTCAGTCATTCAAGCAGTCACTACTATCAGAAAAAAAGATCCGAGAAGTTACGTCGTTCAAGAAAATTCAAAAGGTGCAAAACTCAAACGATTAGAAGATTCCATTGCTAATTTAGATGAAAACCAAAATAAAGCAGTTTTAGAAACATTTAAAGGTGTGCAAAGAATTAGAGGATTAGCAGGTTCAGGAAAAACAATTGTTTTAGCTCTTAAAGTAGCTTATCTTCATGCTACTCATCCCGATTGGACAATCGCTGTTACATTTAACACCCGTTCTTTAAAAGATCAGTATAAAGATTTAATTACTCGATTTACTTATGAACATAAAAATGCAGAACCCGACTGGGATAAGGTGAAAATTATTCATGCTTGGGGAAGTCCTAAAATGGAGGGAATATATTATGAAATTTGTAAACGTCATAATGTCGAATATTTAGATTTTAAGACCGCTAAACGTATGACATTATTTGATGAAGATCCATTTGAAGTTGCTTGTACCAGAGTTTATAACGGAGTTAAGAAATTTGAACAATATTATGATGTTATTCTGATCGACGAAGCGCAGGATTTTTCTAAATATTTTATCAGATTATGTTATGAAATTATTAAAGCGGATAAACGCTTAGTTTATGCTTATGATGAATTGCAAAGCTTAGATGATAAAGTGATGGACTCTCCTGAGATTATTTTTGGTAATAATAGTCAAGGGAAACCAAAAGTTACTTTAGAGAATTTACCCAATGAACCTCAACAAGATATTGTCTTAAGTACCTGTTATCGCAATTCTCGTCCTATTTTAGCTTCTGCTCATGGATTAGGGTTTGGAATTTATTCAATCTATCAAAGACCAATTCAAATGTTTGATAATGCTAAACTCTGGTTAGATATTGGTTATGAAGTAGCTGAAGGAGAATTAGAAGATGGAAAATGGGTTAAACTGATTAGAACGTCTCAAACCAGTCCTCAATTTTTAGAAGAACATTCTCCAATAGATGACTTAATTAGTTTTCATTCTTTTGATAGTGATCAAGATCAAATGGAATGGTTAGTTGAACAAATTGAAAAAAATCTGAATCAAGATGAGTTAAGATATAAAGATATTATGGTTATTCATCCGATTCCTTTAAGTACCAGAAATGCAACAGGAAGGGTAAGAGAAATGCTATTTGAAAAACAAATTAATTCTCACTTGGTTGGAGTAACATCTTCTAGAGATGAATTTTTTCAAGAAAATTCTATTGCTTTTACAGGTATTTACAGAGCAAAAGGGAATGAAGCAGCGATGGTTTATGTAATCAATGCTCAAGAATGTTTACTAGGTTCAAAAGTAGAAATAGCTAAGAAACGGAATATTTTATTTACTGCAATGACGAGAAGTAAAGCATGGTTAAGAGTTATTGGGTATGGAGGGCAAATGCAGTGGTTGAAAAAAGAATTTGAACAAATGAAATCAAAAGAATTTTCACTTGAATTTACTTATCCCACTGAAGAAGATCGTAAACAAATGAAGCAGATTTATCGCTATGATAATCAAAAAGAGCGCAAATTATTAGACAAACAAATTCGTAATTTACAAGAAACAGTTAAGTTGATTAAAGAAGGAAAACTTCAGAAAGAGGATCTTCCTAGTGATTTATTAGAACAACTACAAGAATTATCTACAAATGATTAATGCTCAAAGTGTCCTCAAATATATTAAGAATTTAACCAGTCAATTAATTTCTGTTGGGTTATTAGATGTTTTCAATTTTCCTTCCCTTAAAACTGTTAGTCAAAATAGAACATATATTAGCCATTTTGGTAGTTCTGATTTATCTATTGCATTGAAAAACATAGCTTATCAAGAAATTTATGATGAACTTGATAAAAATAAAAACTACAATATTAAACTAATTGATGGGGCATTAATTCAATTACTATACAAATTTCAAGGTTCTAAATTGCTATCCCATCGTTTAGCTTTCTTTCCTTCTCCTTATCTAGAATCTTTTCAAAATGAACCAGAAATTTACGAAGAAGACGAATTTTATGCAGATATTATCGCTAAAAATATTGTAGCTGTCCCTATACGCTTTGACTATGATCCTGATAATTTTCAAGAGATTCATCATCCCAGATGTCATTTAACCCTTGGACAATTTAAAAACTGTAGAATTCCTGTTTTAGCACCTTTAACACCGAGTATTTTTATGGCTTTTATTCTACGCCATTTTTATAATACTGCTTATCATAAATATTCTGAACAACTGAAATTTAATGATGATCGATTTGAGGAAAGCATTACTAAATTAGAGAAAAAATATTACATTTTTCTATTAATTAACGCTTTCGGATGTTAGTCATACCAAATAATGAAAGCCAATCGCCACGATAAGGGCTATAATCCTAGTAATCATTTATTTAATGTAAGAGATTATGCAACTAACTGCTATTTTCCAGAAAGTCCCTGAAGGTTATATCGGGTTTGTTGAAGAATTACCTGGTGCGAATACCCAAGGTGAAACCTTAGAAGAAACTAGAGAAAATCTATTAGAAGCAATTGCTTTAGTGTTAGAAGCTAATCGAATGTTAGCAGAAGAATCTTTACAAGGAGTTGAAGTTATCCGAGAGTCATTAAGTTTATCGAATTTATGAAGAGACGAGATTTAATCAGATATCTATAAGCAAACGGTTGTGAATTTCTGTGAGAAGGTGGAAATCATACCATCTATGTTAATCGTCAAACTTAAAAAGTCTCAGCAATTCCCAGATATCGAGAAGCAAATGAGTTTCTAGTGCGTAAAATATGTAAAGATTTACAAATTACCGAACCTTAATTGATAAAAAAGGGACGGAAAATGACCTTAAACGATCGCTAATTTAATTTTTCCGAGATGAGCGAGCGCTTTTTAGCTCGATATCGGACTTTAACCATTAGGGGAATTGCTATAGCAAACGTAGGTATTGTCTATAAAATGTCGGCATTGTCTAGGATTTAGGCTGATATGTTCATTTTTTCTTGGTGTTAATTCTAGGGAAAAAATGGGGCATTATAGGGTTATTGCCCCTCGCTGACATGAGATGCGGTTTATGGGGAATAACGAGTTGCTTGGGAGAAACTGTCTTGGATCAGCAAAAACTACTCGGTTACTTTATCGAAGAAACCAAAGAAAACCTAGAAACCATTGAACAGGGGATTTTAGACCTTTCCTCAGCAATGGAAGACTCAGAGCGCATTAATGAAATGTTCCGTGCTGCTCATACGGTGAAAGGGGGGGCAGGAATGCTAGGGTACAGTAGCATCCAAAAGGCTGCCCACAAATTAGAAGATGCCTTTAAAGTTCTACGGGATAACTCAACGCCTGTTACTGTAGATAACAAGCTAGAAAGCTTATTTTTAAGTGGCTTTGATGTTTTGCGGGACTTAATAGACAAATTACAGGGAACGTTTGGCCTGAAAGACGAAGAGGCGATGACTTTAGTAGAAGCCGCTGAACCAACCTTTGTCGATTTACAAAGCTATTTACACCAATTATCCCAAAATCCTGCACCAGCAAAAGCTACAGCGACAGCTTCCCCTGCGGCGATTAATCCCTTTATGGAAACCCGTCAACGACTTAAAGAAATGTTAACCATTTTTCGACAGTCTGCGACACCTGATAATCGAGAACAGTTAAAGATTCTTTGTTCCCAACTAGCAGAGTTTCATATCAGTGTAGCAGGGTGGCAAACATTGGTTAAATTAGCGCAAAAAGCGATCGCAAACCCTCAGCACTCCTATCGAACCCTTGCACCCATTATTATTAAGGAAATTAAGCAGGGCAGTGATTATTTAGAATTAGGACAACCAGAGAGTGTGGCCTCATCTAATGAATTGAAGCGCCTTGCCGAGTCCCAATTACCTCAGATCTTAGTCTCTGTTGATCCTGAAGCGATCACTCAGGCTTTGCGCCAGGTATTCACCTCTCAACAACTTTCCCAAATATCCCAATTATTACGGTAGTCAAAACATCAAAGATTAGATTTAATGTGGCTAGGATGTAATCTAATCTAGAAACTGACAGGGACTCAACTCCCTGTTTTTTGTTTTTATATGAAATACGAAAAAATACTCTATAGCCCTACGGAAGAAGTATTCATTCTCCCCACACTTCCCACACTCCTCACACTCCCCCTTCAAGCTATAATCATGACCAACCTGCTGACGATTGGGTGTGTGGAATGAAACTGCCATTAAAATTAATCTTAGTAAAAAGTCTTCGCTTTCTCGGAATTCCCCTAATTACTCTAATTTCTATCCCATTAATCCTAGCTTATGGGTCAGATACCCCCTCTGAGCCTGGACCTTCCCCTCAAGCTTCATCTCTCCCTTCTCCCAGTCAATTACAACCCCTAGCTGGTCGTGTTCCCCCGCCCCCGACTAATTTACTCGAATCACCCCAACCGAAAAGCCCTTCACCCTCCCCAAAAACCTCACCCACCTCAAAACAATCATCACCTGTCCCTAAAACCTCTGTAGCAGCCCTTAAAGCTTCGATCCCATCTCCTGCACCTGTCCCTGTTAGTCCCGTTAATTTAGATATAAGAGTGGCTATTTTACGGAATGTTCCCAATACAACGTTAGGGGCATCCAGTGATTTAATCGTGAGCGATCGCAACGGAAACCCTGTAACCACGCTAAAATCAGGAGAAAGTCTCAGGATTAGCCCACAAGGTCAGGGCTTAAGGGTGGGAAATCAAGCGCTTGAGCCTGTTTTATGGGTAGAATCAAATAGTGGAGATGTTATTTATGTGGGTGATCGCTGGTATCGGGGTAAAATTCTGCTCGTTTCCCAAGGTAACAGCCTACTAGCCGTTAATTACGTCAATTTGGAGCATTATCTCTACAGTGTAGTAGGAAGCGAAATGCACGCCAATGCACCATCAGAAGCGCTAAAAGCACAAGCGATTGCGGCTCGTTCTTATGCACTGGTTCATATTATTCGCCCCGCCAGTCCTTGGTATGATCTAGGAAATACTCAGCGCTGGCAAGTCTATAAAGGGATTAAAAGCGAATATAACACCACCCAATATGCAGTTCACGCCACAATGGGGCAAATTCTCAGTTATAAAGGGGGAGTGGTTGAATCTCTTTATGCAGCAACCGATGAGATTGTCGCAAGAGCCCATAGTGGAAGGGGAATGAGTCAGATAGGCGCTTATGAACTAGCCCGTCAAGGCCACCATCATCAGCAAATTTTGAATCGTTATTACCCAGGTGTCACCCTTGCTAGAGTCATTATCGAGTGATCACAAAGAGTGCGTAGCGTAGTCGTGGGAATCTTACGCTAAGATGAGGAGAGACAAAATTAACCTTTGAGAAAACGGGTGGAAAAAGGAAAGCTAGTCGAAATCAGGGTACAAGGAGAACGCCGTTTAGCGGTGGCCGATCGACCTGAAGGGAAAAAAGATTGGATTGTCATCGATCAGGGCGGACAATCCCACAAAATTCGCCCCCAACGAGTTGAATATGAAGTGCAAGGAGAAAACTATAGCCAAAATGAAATAGAGACTTTTCTCAAAGAAGTACAAGATCATCTTGATCCCTCAAATTTAGAAATTGCCTGGGAATTATTAGTCGAAGAAGGGGAGTCTGTGATTCCATCAGATTTAGCGCAATTGATTTTTAGTGAAGAGAGTGCAGCTTTGTCCTATGCAGCCCACTGTTTACTATCAGATGATAAGATTTATTTTAAGCGTAAAGGCGATCGCTATGAACCTCGTTCAGTGAGCCAAGTCGAAGAAATTAAACATCAGCAGGAAGTAGAAGAAAAACGAAGTCAGGAAAAAGAAACCTTTGTAAGACATATCAAAGAGGCGCTCTCAGGAGAGACAGTAGAATGGTCAGAGAGCGATCGCACCCGTCTCGAAATCTTAGAGAAATTTGTTCTCTTTCCTGAAAATAGTCCCCGAAATGCCCAAGAAATTCTAGAATTAATTAGTAAACCCACTAAACCAGATGGGGCATTTGAACTTTTGGTAGCGCTGAAATGGTGGAGTCCCCACGAAAACCTCTTTTTGCGCCGTTGTGCTTATCCGTCTCAGTTTTCTCGTAAGGTACTTGATGTGGCCTATTCTTATCTAGAGTCCCCTCCCCCAGATCCCGATCAACAACGAAAAGATCTAACGCAGATGAAAGTTTATACGATTGATGATGAGAGTACAACAGAAATTGATGATGGTTTAAGTGTGGAATTCTTAGACGATGATCAAGTACGCTTCTGGATACATATTGCCGATCCCAGTCGTTTAATTGTTCCCGACGATGACTTAGATTTAGAAGCTAGACGACGTAGCACCAGTTTGTATCTTCCCACAGGGATGATCTCCATGTTCCCCACAGAATTAGCAACGGGGCCAATGAGTTTAGTACAAGGCCAAGATTGTGCAGCGTTGAGCTTTGGAGTCGTGTTAGATGAAAAGGGGGGAGTGCAAGATTACGAAATTTGCGCCAGTCGTATTAAACCTACCTATCGCCTCACCTATGAAGATGTAGATGAAATGCTACATTTAGGCATTGAAGCAGAGTCAGAAATCCCGATTTTGGCCAAAGCAGCCAAACTACGCAACAAATGGCGACAGGAACAAGGCTCAATCAATATTTCTATGCCAGAATCCTCTATTAAGGTAAAATCAGACGACGAAATTAGTATTGAGTTGCTAGAAAGTTCTCCATCTCGTCAATTAGTGGCAGAAATGATGATTTTAGCCGGAGAAATTACGGGTAAATATTGCCAAAAAAATAATATTCCCGTGCCCTTTCGTAGCCAAACCCAACCCGAATTACCCCCTGACGAAGAATTATTAATCTTACCCCCAGGTCCTGTTCGCTTTTGTGCGGTTCGTCGCTGTATGCCTCGCAGTGAAATTAGTATTGTTCCCAGTCGTCATGCTAGTTTAGGATTGGATGTTTATACACAAGTTACATCTCCTATTCGACGTTATACGGATTTATTGACTCATTTTCAACTTAAAGCCCATTTGAGGGGCGATTCTTTACCCTTTTCTAGCGATCAAGTACAACAGATTCTGCACGGTGTTTCCTCATCTGCTTATGAAGCGGTCTTAGTAGAACGGCAAACCAACCGTTATTGGAGCTTAGAATATCTCAGACGGAATATGGAAGAGGTGTGGCAAGGATTAGTCCTAAGATGGCTCAGAGAAGACGAAAATTTGGGTATTATTCTCTTAGAAGAATTAGGCTTAGAGTTACCCCATCGGTTTGAGCGTAATGTCAATTTAGGCGATCGCCTACAAGTGCAGGTCAGCCGTTCTGATCCTCGTCGAGATGAAATTCGCTTCAGAGAATTAGCAGAAATAGAAAAACAAGGATAGATATTTCTTTGCTATAACGGAAGTTGATTTTCTTTGTGTGTGAGGAGCAACGATAGCCATGATTAAAGCAAAACTGAGCATAGCCCTACTTACCTCGATGTTAGCTTGGGGTTTTATGCCAGAGGGGACAAATATGAGACCAATTGGTAAGATATTGGCTCAAGATGCTAGTCCAACCCCAGAGGAGACAATTTCTCCTGATGCAGAAATTAGTCCAACTCCAGAGGAGACAATTTCTCCTGATGCAGAAGTAAGTCCAACTCCAGAGGAGACAATTTCTCCTGATGCAGAAATTAGTCCAACTCCAGAGGAGACAGTTTCTCCTGATGCAGAAATTAGTCCCACCCCAGAGGAGACAGTTTCTCCTGATGCAGAAGTAAGTCCAATCCCAGAGGAGACAGTCTCTCCTGATGCAGAAATTAGTCCCACCCCAGAGGAGACAGTTTCTCCTGATGCAGAAATTAGTCCAAACTCAGAGCAAGAGGAAGGTGGGATTCCTTGGTGGATTTTCTTGATTCCTCTTGCCGTAATATTGGGCTTTTTCCTTCTCAGACAAGGAGATTCTGATACAGAAGGGGAAACAGAAACACCTACCCCTACCCCTACTGATGAAACACCTACCCCTGTAGATACACCTGTTTCAGAAGAAGTAGAATCGGAGTCAGAGGTAACGGTTATTCCTGAAGCAGAGGAGATACTGGAAACACCTCCTATTGCATCTGTTTCTGAAGACAGAGAATCTGAACCAGAAATAGTAGAAACGATTCCTCCCAGTCGCATTGTATTAGCAGCCCGCAGCCCTCAACAAGCCTTTGCTTATTGGGAAGTCCCAGAAGCGAAAAAAGCCGAAATTAAGGCACAAGGGGGCGAAAGTATATTGTTACGAGTTTATGATGTCACAGATATTGAGATTGACCAACAAGAACCCCATAGTACAGAAGAATACTATTTTATAGAATCTGCTACCGATTATGTGATTCCCATTGCCCAAGATGATCGGGATTATATAGCTGAATTAGGTTATTTAACGGCAGATGAGCGCTTTTTAACCATTGCCCGTTCTTTACCTGTTCGTATTCCTCCCTCTTCTCCCGAAGAAGTAGAATCGGAGTCAGAGGTAACGGTTATTCCTGAAGCAGAGGAGATATTAGAAACACTTCCTATAGCATCTGTATTAGAAGCGCCTTCTATTGAATCGGAATCGGAAGTGGAATCTATTCCTGAGACGGAAGATTTATTAGAAACTCCTTCTATTGAGTCAGAATCAGAAGAGGAATTTATTCCTGATGTTGAGGACTTATTAGAAGCACCTTCTACTGAAACAGAATCAGAAGTGGAATCAATTCCTGAGATAGAAGAGTCATTAGAAACTTCTTCTCCTGAAACAGAATCAGAAGTAACATTTAGTCCTGATGTTGAGGACTTATTAGAAATCCCTTCTCCTGAGTTAGAATCGGAAGTAGAACCCATTTCGGAGATGGAAGACTTATTAGAAGCGCCTTCTCCTGAATTAGAATCTGAAGTGGAATCTATTCCTGATGTGGAAGAGTTATTAGAAGTGCCTGCTACTGAATCAGAATTAGAAGTAGAACCCATTTCGGAGATGGAAGAGTTATTAGAAACTCCTTCTCCTGAAACAGAATCAGAAGAGGAATCAATTCCTGATGTTGAGGACTTATTAGAAACTCCTTCTAGTGAAATAGAATCAGAAGTGGAATCTATGTCAGAGACA
>JBFRWQ010000368.1:0-5506 GCA_051439665.1 Microcystaceae cyanobacterium
GTCGCTTGTGGGGTGTCGGGGGCGTTGGGCGTGGTGGTGTTGTGTGTGTTGTGTGGGGAGTGTGGGGAGAAAGGGGAGAAAGGGGAGATTTAAGCGTCAAAATTAGTTTGACACAGCACTACGCACAATTAAAAATTTAAAATTAAAAAACATCTTAATGCGTAGAGATATATATAGCGTTTATCAATCTTATGAGGTGACACCACCATATCTTAACACCTGCCTTCTGCCCCCTGCCTCCTGCCTTCCCTCATTCATATTGTTTAACGCTTTGAGGAACATCAACAGGAGATAGTTGGGCAAATACCTTAAGATGTTGAGAGCGAATTAATTCGGTAAAACTGAGGACAGAGCGCCCTTCCAACTCAGCCAGCGCTTCTATACTATCTAATAGGTTTCTCGCTGCTTCTACTTCTGTATAACCCCGTCTCAGCGCTACTTTCAGGGCTGATTCATCCCCATCTAACTCCCGTTGCAGACTGCGGTTATTACGCCAAACTCGGTTAGCTGCGATCGCTGTTAAGCTAGTGGCCACCACTGCACCCACTGCATCCCCTTGTAAAAATTCTGCTGTTAATCCCACCAATCCAATCACAGTTAACCCTTGATAGGGATCTAATTTAAACCATGTCACATTAGTTAACAGACAAGCCACCCTTAAAATGGCTAAATCCCGTTGACCTTGGGGTAATCTACTCCATAAACTAAAATTGAGGTAGATGGGGCGATCGCTGCGCTGCCAAGGAACGGGAAAAGGTGCGTCTATTACCTTAGATTGTTGGGGACTACTAATGATCTTGGTAAGCATTCGCCCAGAGGCGGGCATTACATCTAGTAATCGTCGAATTTCAACATCTGGGTTCATCGAATGTTTGGCCATTTAAAAGACTATTGCTTACTGAGTATAATGCCTTTGGGAACCAACGTCTTTGATCCAACAGTTTTCTAAATGTTGAATTTTGTAGAGATACCAAAAACGGTGTGGTTGCCACACTGAGGTATGAGTGCGCTCAAAAACTGATTGATTGAGGTATTGCCAACTGGCATTAGTCAACTGCTGAATTTTCCCCAACATAATTTAATCTCCCTGTTAAGTGTGTGTTTTCCACTGATACGGTATGGATAGGGTGAATGAGTCAATGAAGTCTTGACTACCTCCTTATATTCAACTTGCCCGATTTACTATCCTTTGTCTCTCAGGGATTTTTCGGATTTATTGACACCATTTAGGCAATAACCGTAAAACTACTGAATCCTGATTGAGATAAGCTAGTGAGCGAGTGAGCCTTTCCTTAACATAAGGATAAGGAAACGTATCATCTTAAGTTGCTTATTATTCAATGTTCCCGTAAGAATCTAATGCCTGATCGATGCTTAATAAGTTTTAATGTTGAAAGTTTAAAAGGATTGTTAACTTTCCCTTCCATCTCCAAAGATCAACAGTAAAGTATAAAATAGAAACCTGAACCATTTAAAATCCGTCTTTTAATGACCATGTACTCACACTCTTTATCTTACTCTTTTTACTCCTTAACTGCTTTCTGAGGGAGAATCCTAAACTCATCACTCTGACTGCTATGAATACCTTTAATAAGCTTACACGCACGCTAAAAAGATTCCATAAGGACACCCAAGAACAGGGAGTTATGACCTGTCTATGCCGACATCAAACCTTTAAAACCCTACAAAGTACCTCTTTTCAAATTGCTTCTGATCTAAACCACAGAATTTTCTCATCTAAACCGAGTTATACCCTTCATCCTCCCCTAATGTTCGGTTTAGCAGTGCTATCTCTCACCAGTGTTGTGGGTTATCGCTACTATAATCAGCCCCAGTTAGCGGTGGGAACAATTGCACCCATGACCATTATTGCTCCCCAAGATGGTCGCTTTGAAGACCCTAAAACCACTGAAAGAAATCGTAAAGCAGCCGAAACCAGCATTGTTCCCATCTTAAAGCGAGATTCCAATAAAACCATTGAATTACGAGTTCAAGTCAGCCAAAGCCTTGAAAAAATTGAGCAACTTCGCACCTCGGCCGGTGCATTTCCCTTTCTTCCCTCCTATGTCCTCTCCATTGATGACCAGCGCTATCTCAGAAATACCTCAGACGAAGAATGGCAACTAATTAGGAGTTACTTGATAGAAGAAGAGGACGAAGACAGCCAGGAGAAAAAAACCCTAAGCCCCCCAGCTAGTTTAATCTTTACCGAGTTAAAACAGCAACAAGCAAAACTATCTGAGGAAGACTTTGAGAAACAGCTAAATACGATTCAACGGGCGCATCGAAAATATAAAATGTTTCTTGAAACCTTACCCAGTCAGGCCATTATCAAGCTTAATGAGTCACAGGTTATTACTTTTGTTAATTTGCCTGAAAGAGAATGGCAATTGATCAAAGAACGAACCCAAGCGGCTGCACATCGTATCTTAACCCAAGGTATTTACCCTGGTTTTCCCCCCTATCTCTTAAAGGAGACCATTAAAACTAACTTTGCCCAACCCCTTCCTGCTATTGTTCAAGATATCATTCCTACCCTCCTAGTGGATATCTTAGAGGGAGAAGCTAATTTAATAACAGATGAACAGGCTACCCTTGTGGAAGCGAAACAAGCCTCAGCCGCAATTAGACAGTCTTTTGTCGAAATTCAAGCCAATGAGGTCATCGTCAAAGCAGGAGAGACGATTAACCAAGAAAGTTTTGTTCTCTTAGATGGCTTTGGCCTGAGTCAGCGCTCAATTAATTGGGTTGGTTTGGGTAAATCTGCCCTTGTGGTGACAGGAGGTGTCTTGATCTTCTGTTTGATGGCCAAACGGACTCGTACCGCCCTCCGTCGTCGAGATCATGTTTTGATTTTGTTACTGAGCCTCACATCTCCTGCCTTGGGAATGCTCAATGATAGTTACCTCAATTTATCAATGGTGGGGACATTAACCAGTAGTTTTTATAACCCAACCCTAGCCATGACACAGGTAGTGGTATTAGGAGGACTCTCTGCTTTTGCCGATGAATCACCTCGATGGGATTATTTAGTAGCAGGAACAATAGGCGGGTTATTGGCCTCGGCGGTGGCGGGAAGATTGCGCTCACGTGATGAATTGGCTTTTTTAGGGGCAGGTGTGGGACTGACACAGGGGGGGTTATACTTACTGTACCATTTGCTGAAAAATGCAGTATATGTGGGCATTAGCTATCCACTTTGGTATTTACTGCTACCGAAAGCTCTTTTATTCGGTGTTTCGGGTATGGTTTCCACAATTATCGCCATTGGTTTGTCCCCTTACCTAGAGCGCCTCTTTGATCTAGTCACTCCCATTCGCTTAGTCGAATTATCAAACCCCAATGGTACATTACTCAAGCGCTTGCAAACCGAAGCCCCTGGCACCTTTCAACATACCCTATTTGTGGCTTGCCTAGCAGAAGCAGCAGCAAGAGAATTAAACTGTAATGTCGAATTAGTGAGAGCAGGGACATTATACCATGATATAGGTAAAATGCACGACCCAATGGGCTTTATTGAGAATCAAATGGGAGGTCCCAATAAACATGATCAAATTAATGATCCCTGGGTAAGTGTAGATATTATTAAAAAGCACGTCAGTGAAGGGTTAGTTATGGCCAAGCAATATGGCTTACCCAAGGTTATTCAAGCCTTTATTCCCGAACATCAGGGTAAATTGCTCATTTCTTACTTTTATTATCAAGCCAAACAAGAGGCCGAAGCAGAGGGTAAAGATCCCATCTCAGAGGAAGGGTTTCGCTATGCTGGCCCCATTCCTCAGTCACGAGAAACAGGAATTGTCATGTTAGCAGATGGTTGTGAAGCAGCGCTGCGATCGCTGCAAGATACCACCCCAGAAGAAGCGCTGGCACTGATTAAAAAGATATTTAAAGCCCGTTGGCGAGATGGACAATTAGAAGACAGTGGCCTAAAATTTGAGGAGTTACCGATTATTGCTGATATTTTTGTGCGAGTTTGGCAACAATTTCACCATAAACGCATTGCTTATCCTAAAGCAGCGCTAGAAGTCAGTAAATAGTAAACAGTAAACAGTAAACAGTAAACAGTAAACAGTGATTTTATCGCTCTTTTTAAGAAAGGAGAGACAATGGAAGAATTATTAGATCTCAAGAGTTTATTAGTGTCAGGAAATATTGCTGATGCCCTGTTATTGGTAGAGGAAATGACAGAAATGAGTAAGGATGATAAACTCAATAAGATTTTTAGTTTTAGCATTATCTTACTACTACATTTAATTAAACAGCAAGCTGAAAAACGAAGTACTCATTCTTGGGAAGTCTCAATTCGCAATGCAGTGCGACAAATTAAACGAACAAATAAACGACGCAAAACAGGGGGGTATTATTTAACCCCAGAAGAATTAATGGAAACCTTAACAGAAGCTTATTCAGCCGCCTTAGATCAAGCGTCTTTAGAAGCTTATGAGGGAAGATATGATACTGAGGAAATTGCTAAAATGGTTGAAGAAAGATTAATAATTAATCAAGGGATGGAGTTGATTTGGCAAGAATAAGGAGTTTCATTCTTAATTCTATGTTATCATATTTTTTGATGAATCAAGAATTAGTATCTCTCATTAATTGTTATGCAGTATCGACGTTTTGGCCGTACCGAATTAGCAATGCCTGTTTTTTCCTGTGGCGGAATGCGCTATCAATATCAATGGCAAGATACACAAACATGGCGAATTCCAACAGAAAATCAACGTAATTTAGAAGCAACGATTCAGAAATCTCTAGAATTGGGAATTAATCATATTGAAACCGCTAGGGGATATGGAACATCCGAAATGCAGTTAGGGAAAATCTTACCTCGATTAGATCGAGATAAAATGATCATCCAAACCAAAGTTTCACCCAAAGAAAATGCCCATGACTTTCGCAAAGAGTTTGAGAAATCCCTCAATTATTTACAGTTAGATCATGTTGATTTATTAGGCATTCATGGCATTAATACTCCAAAACTACTAGAAATATCAATTCGTCCAGGGGGTTGTTTAGAAGAAGCAAAGAAATTACAAGAACAAGGCAAAGTAAGATTCATTGGCTTTTCTACCCACGGAGATCCAGATATTATTACGAAATCGATTCAAACCCATCAATTTGATTATGTAAATCTCCATTGGTACTATATTAATCAGATTAATTGGCCAGCCATAGAAGCAGCCCAAAAAGAAGATATGGGAGTGTTTATTATTAGCCCCTCTGATAAAGGGGGAAAACTCTACGATCCCCCACCAAAATTAGTGGAATTATGCGCACCCCTAAGTCCAATGGTGTTTAATAATCTGTTTTGTTTATCCCATTCCCAAGTCCATACCCTCAGTATTGGTGCAGCCAAACCCACCGATTTTGAGGAACATTTAAAAACCCTAACCTATTTAGAACAAAGCGAACACATTCTACCAGAAATTTTACACCGTCTCCAACAAGAAATGATCAATACCTTGGGAGAAAAGTGGGTAAAAACCTGGCAGATTGGCTT
>JBFRWQ010000369.1:0-6639 GCA_051439665.1 Microcystaceae cyanobacterium
CACTACCACCATAAAGGGTATCATCACCACTTCCCCCAAAAAGACTATCATCGCTACTATTTCCATTTAAAATATCATTTCCTGCTTTTCCTTTTAGGCGATCGCTTCCTGTACCTCCTATTAATTCATCATCCCCAGATCCCCCATTTAATGTATCGTCACCACTTCCCCCATCAAGGGTATCGTTACCTATATCACCATATAATTTGTCATTGTCACCTGTCCCCACAATGGCATCATCAAATTGTAATGCACCTAAGTCAGTTTTTTGCACTACTAAGTCTGCTTCGGTGATGCGATCGCCAAAAACGGTAATTGTTCCCAACAAGTCCCCATCATGAGCGCCTGCACCTCCTTGATTACTGATAAGTTGAATGATGGACTCTTCTGTGCCATCTCCATCTACATCCACATATTGGATATTAGCTACTTCAGTGGTATGGCCACTAATTTGGATAAGGTCCCCTTCTGCTTGGTTATAGTCTAAAATGACATCATCTCCAATAGAATCAACCCAATGATCGTGGGTATTGTTATTTTCTCCTGCAACCCCATTCATTCCCCAATTAATATCCCCAGTTTCAGCATCAACGTGCTTTTCAATAATACTGGTTTTGGCATTAATTAAAGGGTTAAAAACAAAGGTATCTGCGCCATTTCCCCCACTAAGGGTATCATTGGCATTCTGATAGGGTTGATCGGGATAAACCTTTGCGACATTGGAATCTTGAGCAATTTCTGGTTCACCTGCATCGCTGCGACTGATAATGGTATCGTTACCATCATTCCCTTCAATCACATCATTACCTAAGCCACCGATTAAGACATCGTTAGCATTAGTGCCAGATCTAGTTGCCATAAGCTTAAATCTCCTTAATTTGCTTTTTTGACTGCTTTATCCAACGATAAGAGGTTTAATGCTGTGAATCAGTAAGGTTTGGTAAGGTGTTTTCAGGAAAAAGTGATCTGACAAGGTAAGATTCGGTAAGGTTGAAGTAGTTATCGATAAGCAATGACTAAAAATTCACCATTAATGATGATAGAATTCCCAGATATTCTCACCCTTTTAGAACAGCAACTAGAACTTCATTCTCTGACGACTATTCAAGTCAGTGTTCTTCGAGCTACTTGGGAAGGAAAAGGTTATCCTCAGATTGCTGAACAATTAGATTATGATCCTGATTATATTAAGGGGGTTGGAGCAAATTTATGGCAAATTCTTACCAATAAACTAAAAAAAAGAGTGAATAAGCGCAATGTTCGTTATTTACTAGAAAGCTATTATCAAGATTTTATAAATAAACAAAAAACCTTATCATTGACTAAACAAGATTGGGGAAATGCAATTGATGTTTCTATTTTTTATAATAGAGAAGAGGAATTAAAACAATTAACTCAATGGACTTTAGTAAATAAATGCCGTGTTGTTGGAATTTTAGGAATGGGAGGAATTGGCAAAACAGTTTTAGGGATTAAATTGGGAAAACAAATTCAGTCTCATTTTGATTATGTCATCTGGCGATCGCTGCAACATGGATTGCCTTATGATCTTTTTTTAGAACAGTTAACTACTTTTTTCAGTCCTCATCAGTCAGCTAATTTGAATCCAGAGAATATATTAAGTCATTTAAGAACACATCGATGTTTAATTATTTTGGATAACTTAGAAAGTATCTTACAGAATAAGAATCAAGGTCAATTTAAACAAGGATATGAAGATTATCAAAAATTATTAGCTCTAATTGCAGAAACAGAGCATCAAAGTTGTTTAATTTTAACCAGTCGGTAAAAAATAGCGACAACGTTTAAGTTAGTCAATGATCCATCTAAGGTTAAAATCTTATTTTTACAACCCTCATTAGAGATAACTTATCCTTTCCTAAAAACTCAATATCCTAATGCAGAAGATGATTTAATAATCAAACTTAGTCAAAAATACGATCATAATCCTTTGGGGATCAAGTTAATTTCTAATTCAATTAAAGATTTATTCAGTGGCAATATAGAAGTTTTTTTACAACAGAAACAAACATTCTTTAATAATAGTATTCATCAACTCGTATGGCAAAGATTTACAGAATTGAATAACATAGAACAAAAGATTATATTTTGGTTAGCAATTAATCGTACATGGACAACGATTGAACAACTAAAACAAGATATTTATCCTCCTGTCAGTTTCGCCCAAGTAATCGAAAATATAGAATACTTAGTTAATCGACATCTTATACAAGTAAAATTAGGAAAATACCAACATCATCCGTCAGTGATAGAATATTTTACTCAGAATATAATTGAAATTATTAGTGAAGAAATACTGTCATTTTCACCTCATCAAATTAACATAATTAATCAATATGCTATTGTAAAAAATAACGTAGAGACCCATATTAAGCAAACGCAAACAGAGTTGATTATGAAGCCTATTGCTCAAAGAATAAAAGATACACTAATCATGCCGCAGACTATTAAACAACAGATTTTATCCTTAATTGAAGACTGTAAAAATCGTAAGATTAGGGGGTATGCAGTTGGTAATCTACTCAATTTATGTCAAGCACTTTCTATTAATTTGAAAGGAGAAACTTTTTCTGGATTAACAATTTGGCACACAGACTTACCACATCTTAACTTACAAGATGCTAATTTTAATGGCTGTCATTTTTATCCTTAGCAGCAGATGTTTGAGAACCAATTTTTCTTTAGTTAGTTTACAATGCAAATTGTCGATTAGTTAACGGGAGAATCCTCAAAGATGGTTGTCTCAAGATTTAAAGGTATTTTTTGGTCTTTACTGCTCGGTATGGGACTATTTGGCTGTAGTTACTTAGATCGTCAGAGTTTTGCCCTTCCTGACGCACTGAGTCTTAACCAATTATCAGAAAACACCGAAGGAACGGTCATTCATATTCGAGGACAAGTAACGGATAATGTTCCGTTTTTGGGTCAAGGCGCTTATCAATTACAAGATGATACTGGTTATGTTTGGGTAGTGACTGATCAACCCTTACCCAATGTAGGGGAAGAAATTATGCTCAAAGGACAACTTGAATATGAATCAATTCCCATCTCTGAACAAGATATAGGGGAATTTTACGTCCTAGAATTAGAAAAAGTGACTCGTAGTCCTCAAAGCGCTCCGCCAACGTCTCCTAAGCCCGAAATTTCTCCTGATCCTAGCCTTACATCTGATCCCCAACCCAGTCCCTCTCCTTCCCTTGACGATCTCTTCTTCCCCCATAAACAAAATGACAAATAAACCACGACGCAGAGGTGCGATCGCAATTCTTCATCGAGAGAAACATTTTTTGCTACAGCTACGGGATGATATACCTCATATTGTCTTTCCTGGTCAATGGACCATGTTTGGTGGACATATTGAACCAGAAGAACCACCAGAAGATGCTATTTATAGAGAAATTTGGGAAGAAGTTAACTATAAAGCGGACAAATTTTACTTTTTTGCTCAATATGATGATGAAGATGCCTATCGTTATGTTTTTCATGCTCCTTTAACTGTTACCTTAGATCAACTCAGCTTAAATGAAGGGTGGGATATGGCAATGGTATCAATAGAGGAAATCGAGCAGGGAAAATGTTATTCTGATAAGGCGAAAGAATACCGCCCCCTAGTACCCATTCATCGTCAAATTATCCTAGATTTTATCAATAACAAACTGTAGGGGCGCAAGGCTTGCGCCCATCATAGCAAATCCCAGTTATAGGTAGAGAGGTGGAAGATGATACTGCCAATGATAACTAGGGTATATAAACCTAATCTGGTATTGTACCAAATCCGACTGATAAAACCCAGTTTTCTTTTTTTGCCTCCTGCCTTACCTTCATTCTGTATTCAGAACAACTAGCTTGCTATCCATTGCTGAATTTGTTGCATCAGTTGGTTAGCATTAACCACTCCTTCAAGACGACCTTGTGGTTGACCATTTTTGAAAAAGACGAGGGTAGGTAACGCATGAACTCCATACTGACTGGCTAACCCTGGATATCTATCAGAATCAATTTTAACAATCTGGACCTGATTATTAAGATGAACGCTAACCTGTTCTAAGATAGTGGCCATCATCTGACAAGGACCACACCAAGTCGCATAAAAATCGACTAATACAGGGGTCGGTGTATTATCAAGAAGGTCTTGAAAACTAGAGAATTGTTTTTTTACAGCCATACCGTGGCAACTCTGAAAAGGGTTAACACTCTCAGCTTAACAAAATAATTTGTGTAGTTTTTGTGTAAATATATAGCAGCAAGCAGTTAACAGTCGGAAACTCTTTAATTAAGGTTTTGATATCAGCATAATCATTCATCTCAGTTTAACTGCAATGTGTCTAACGCCAATTAGATCTCTTTTCCTGTTTCAGGTATTTGGTTTCAGGTTTCAGTACATTTTACTAATTGAAAATACTATCAATATAGTCAAGTAGTTGAATAATAAACCCGAAACCCAAAACCTAATTATTAACTCTTAAAACGTATTTTTAAATAATCTTCTTCCATCTTAGCTCCTGCTGGTTGCAAAGCTGCAAGCGCTTGAGGTAACACCAAATTACGGCGATGATTGCCAATACGGACATTCAATTCATCAGCAGTTTTATTAAGCTGAATTTGTTCTTTAGGAATGCCTGGTAAATACAATTCTAAACTATAACAATTACTCTCTTCTTGCACCACCCGTACAGTATTTTCTTGATAATAAACTTGAGTCGGATCTTCATCTTTATAAAGAATCTCTTTTAATTTTTCTAACGCCTCCATACCACACATTTCCTCAGAAAAAAGAGGTGCTTCTTTAACAGGAAGAGGATGAAAATTATCGTAAATTTCTTTCTTATAAATTGTTTGATTCGCTTTCCATCTTTGGAAAAAAGGATCATTTACTGTATCAGGAATAATACGATTAGCCACCACTAAATCAGTCGCCACATTATACAAACTCAGATAAGCATGGGCTCGCAGAGATTCCTTAATCACCATTTTCTCAGGATTAGTCACCAATCTTACCGAAGTTCGTTTATTATCGGTTAATACTTTCTCTAATTCTTCGATTTGCTCATAAAATTCATAAGGTGCATCCATCACTTCCTTATCGGGAAGAGAAAAGCCCGCAATCGGTTTAAACAAAGGTTCAACCAAAGGACGCAATGCAACCGACATTCCTTGCAACGGTTTGTAAAAACGTCTCATATACCATCCCCCGACCTCTGGGATGCTTAATAACCGTAAAGCTGTTCCTGTGGGTGCAGAGTCAATAATCAGTACCTCATAATCCCCCTCATCATAATGACGTTTCATGCGAACTAAGCCAAAAATTTCATCCATCCCTGGTAGAATAGCCAGTTCTTCTGCTTGTACCCCATCCAGTCCCCGTGCTTGCAAGACCTGGGTAATATATCGCTTGACTGCTCCCCAATTGCCTTCTAATTCAACTAACGCATCCAGTTCCGCTCCCCAGAGGTTAGGACGAATTTTGTGGGGTTCGTGGCTTAATTCTAGGTCAAAGCTATCAGCTAGGGAATGGGCAGGATCAGTACTAAGAACAAGTGTTTTATAACCTAATTCAGCACAACGCAGGCCAGTTGCGGCGGCGACAGAGGTTTTACCTACGCCCCCTTTACCCGTCATTAAAATAATACGCATCAGTTTTGCTCAGAAAATTTACAATCCTTATTATGGATCGAAATCCCCTCTTTTGACAGAATCGTAGGGACAAATAGGTTACTTTAAAGAGTACCCTTTCGTATTTTTGCCAATTCTTCGCTAAAATTGCTAATAATTAGGAAAGACTGAAAGATAAGAACCATAAAACTCCATCAATGATCCATCTTATGCTCAATCTCGGATCAATTAAAACATTAAGTGATCCAAAAAAGAGCAATAGAGCTTAGAATAATGCAGTGAAATCTTGATAGGATAGGCATTTCAGACTTTATACAGTTGGAATGATTCTTTTATGTTTTCAAGATTGATCTCCCAGATGGGAAACCTAATGTAAGGGAATTCCATCGAATTAATCGATAATCAATGCCCAAAAAGGAGCTTTGTGAATGAACAAAGGAGATTTAGTGGATAAGGTTGCAGAGAGAGCATCTGTACCTAAGAAACAAGCCGATGCCGTCATTACGGCCATTGTCGAAACCATTATGGATGAAGTCTCAAAAGGAGAAAAAGTCACCTTAGTGGGGTTTGGCTCGTTTGAACGGCGTGATCGCAAAGCTCGTGACGGACGTAACCCCAAAACGGGGGAAGTCATGAGAATTCCAGCGACTCAAGTACCTGCGTTTAGCGCTGGTAAATTGTTTAAAGAAAGAGTCGCTCCCCCTAGTTCATAGTGTTAACCTAATTTCTGAATCTTTCGTGGTTTTAAGACCTCGTCATGGTGGAAATTTGAACTGGGCAGCCACAATTGCGGGATGCCCTCCCTCTTCTCTTATGGATTTTTCTGCTAGTCTTAACCCCTTGGCCCCGCCCCTGTGGGTAAAAGCAGAGATTCAAACGAGCTTAGAGTATTTAACTGCCTATCCTAGTCCTGACTATAGCTCTCTCAGAGCCGCTTTAGGACAATGGCATCAATTGTCCCCTGATTGGATCTTGCCCGGCAATGGGGCCGCTGAATTACTGACC
>JBFRWQ010000370.1:0-3627 GCA_051439665.1 Microcystaceae cyanobacterium
TATCAGTTGTTTTTAGCTTGTTAACCACTCTATTCTTAAATATAGAAGGATTAGCTCAAGGTAACGAAGCTGAACAGCCTTATTTCATCAAGACAGTTCCCTCTTCTAACGTTATCGTTGTTGAACCTAACTATGGGCATTTTTACAATCCTTATAGTTCAATCGAAGGAGACGCATCTGGTGAATTTCTCCGTCAGTCTTTGGATAAGTTAGGGAAAATTTACGAAATTGCAGAAACTAAGATGGTTAGTTTTGAGCGTAAAGGGAAATTAATCCCTAACCTTTATATTCTGCTCAAACCTGGCAACGAGCAAGCAAAATTAGCTGATGCTTCCCTGTAAATAAACCTGTGTAGGGGCATCGCACTGCAATGCTCTTGCACTACATACCAACCCGCTACTAAAAGCGCTTTAACGCCCTAGCCATTTCCCGTTCATCTTGACGACGTTTCACCGTTTCCCGTTTATCATGTACTTTCTTCCCTTTTCCTAAGCCTAAAGCCACTTTAACCCGACTATTTTTAAAATAGAATTTAAGGGGAACAAGAGTTAAGCCTTTTTGTTCAATCTTACCAATCAGCTTATTAATTTCTTGACGGTGTAGTAATAATTTGCGATCACGGCGAGGATCATGGTTAAAATATTCTCCACTGGCTTGATAAGGAGAGATATGAACATTACAAAGCCATATTTCGCCATTACGGACTAAAGCATAGCCATCTTTTAGGTTAATTCGTCCCTCACGGATTGATTTAACCTCTGTTCCCACCAACTGAATACCCGCTTCGTAGGTTTCTAAGATTTCGTAAAGGAAGCGAGCTTGTCGGTTATCTGCAATTAGTTTTGTTCCAGTCGTTTGATTACCCATAGCCTGTCTAGGATAACATATTTTCACCTATAGTTGGATGTTAAGGATTACCGACAAAGATAAATCGACCCAGCGCTACTAGAAAACCAGTAACTGCCATCAATAAGATGCCGATTAATGTCCAGATTTGTGCCTTAGATGAGTTTTTTAAATCTTGGATATCTTCTCTCATACTTTTGGTTTCTTCCTCTAATCGGACTTGACCAACTTTTAATTCGGCAAGATCTGATTGAATCTCTTTTAATATCCCTTCGAGAGAATAGGTCACTGTACTTTGTTCATTGCTCATAGGGTAAACTCCTATTCGTGATCCAGAACTAATGTTATTGTAACTGAAACCTGACACCTAAAACCTGATAAGCATCTAAATTTAGTTGGGGAGACACCGCAGAAGGCAGGAGGGTTTGGTTTCAGGCAAAAACAGAAAACTATGTTTTATAAGTAGGATTTGGTATTAGGTATAGTTTATATTCACAATTCATAATTCATAATTCATAATTCATAATTCAAAGATTTACCGACTAGGCTGCTTGCGTTTGGGCGCTAACGCTTGAGTCACTAGAGTAGGAATCTCACTTATTTTCTGAGCGATCGCTACCCCTGCTTCTTCAAATGCTGTGATGATATGCTGAAAATCAGGTTTGAGAGGGACAGCAGCAAGACGATTCCTTAATAAACTATCTGCATCACCAAAATAGGCATCTAAAGGGGCATAAATTCCTGCTAAATAAAGAATCACAGGCTTTTCAATGCCATTAGCAATATAATCAGCAGCCGACCTTTCTAAGGGACTATGGGGATAACCCACTAAGATGATTGCCTCAGTTTGGTCATCTTCGTCCATAATTTCTAACCATTGCTCAAAATTTGACCCAGTAATCGGATCTGTACCTAATCCCACCGCCATCGATTGACCCATCTTAGCTTGCGTCAATTGCCACGCCACTTCATCCATTAAGCGATCGCCTCGACTAATAATCCCTACTTTACCTGTTTTATATAAAGGGTATTCTCCAATCCCCAGCCACAACTTCTCTGGAATAATCAGGCCATGACTGCCTGAACCCAGAACAAAAGTATTTGTTTCCTGTGCTTGCTCTAATAACCTCACCATATCGATGGGGGGGACATTTTTAGAAATAATAATCAACTGGCGAATTTTAGCGGCCATGGCTTCAAGCGCTGCATCTAACACCTGATAGGGAGGAACAAAAATCAAGCTTGTGTCAATCTCTCCCCATTGAGCGATCGCTGTTTCTACCAAATCATAGAGGGGAATGCCTTCTAGTGTATTGCCCCCTTCTCCCACACTAATACCAGCCCGAATCTCAGTTCCTGCCGTCTGCATTCGTTGGGCGTATTGGGTAGCAATGGGTTCAGTAATCCCTTGAATAATTAATTTACTATCGGGGGTTAATTTCATGGTAAATCAGAGTTAAACCTTTGTCAGTTTAACAGTTTGTTGGGCTATCGCCTCTAAATGATCTACCCAGATAACCGACAAAGCAGTTAATTCTTTTTTCAACTCATCGGTTTCTGTACCAATTAAGCGAACGATGAAGGCTGGCGATAGTTGATTGATCTTAGGTTTAACAGAAGAAGTATTTTTTTTGCCCCGTTTAGAGCCACCAAAGCCCGTAGCTCGCATCATGCGCTCTTCTGCAACTGGGGATGAAGGTTGATAGCCCTTAGCCGTTAAATAGTCAGCAATCACACGAGCCACTCCTTTATTGAGGGGAACAGAAGATAGCCAGTTAATGACAATAACCTCAATCTCTGACAATTTTCCTAATTGATTGAGAACTTCTGTTAATTGCTGCTGTAGGTATAATTGACAGTCTCCTTCATTCAAGATATAGCAGGAATGGGGTTTAATCTTCTCTTGAGCCAGACTATCCCAAACTGATAATCCTAACCCTTCACTATTACTAATAATCGCCACTTTGCCCTCTTTGTTGCTCTCTTTTAAGCGATGAGGATAGGTGGTAATGGGGAGGGTTGAATTGATCAGAAAAGGCTGATCACTAGATTCAGGTGTAGAAGTTAAGGTCAAAATCTCAGGATGGCGAGTCAGCGCTGCCTCATTGACGCTAATTTTACCATCTAAGGCCATCACTTGTCCTGCTTCATTGAGGGCAAGAGGGTTAATTTCAATGAAATCTAGGTCTTTTTCGAGGAACAGACCATACATTTTTTCAATAATCTCGCTTACTGTTTGGATTAACTCCCCTTTCAGTCCCATTTTGAGCGCTAATCGACGAGCATAAAAAGGGGAAAAATCCTGATCAATCACTACTTCTTGCATTTGATCTAAAAAGGATTCAATATCGACTCCGCCACGGGCTGACCCTAATAAAACAGGGCGTTGTAGTTTATAATCTAATAAAACAGAGAGAAATAATTCTTCTTGGACGTTATATTCTGCTTCGGCTAGGATAACATCAGGATATTCCCCACTGATGGGTAAATTAAAAATTGCGTTAGCTGCTGCGATCGCATCAATCGTATTTTCCACAAAGCGAACACCACCGGCCTTTCCCCGTCCCCCTACTCGAACTTGTGATTTCAGGACAATGGGATAGGGAATGCGTAACCATTTTAATTCCCCCACTGTTTTGATAGGTTGAGATGGTAAAATCGGGATTCCAACTTGGTTAAACAGTTCTTTAGCTTGGTATTCGAGTAAATCCATGAAAATAATTAATAATCCTGCTTATATTTGATAATTGTTCTTGAGCAATGCCACAGAGAATTAGGCTT
>JBFRWQ010000371.1:0-13551 GCA_051439665.1 Microcystaceae cyanobacterium
CCTGTGCTAGTATAAGTGAGCATTTCCTCAACTAATGCCGAATATTTGTCATAATTCTTGGCCTGTTGCCAATCTTCAGGTCTGACACGCCATGAATCTAATTCATCTGCTTCGTATTTTTTGAGGCGCTTTTTCAATTCTTTACGACTTAAATGTATCCAAAATTTAGCGATCGCAACCCCATCATCTGTTAATTGTCGCTCCATTGCGTTAATATCTCTCATCATCAAGGGAACTTCTTCTTCACTCACCCGTTGAAAGAGACGATCCTCTAAAACATGGGTGTACCAACTATGATAAAAGAATCCTAAGCTACCCTTAGCAGGTAATTTATGCCAAAATCGCCAGAGGAAAGGATAATCGCATTCATAGGAGGTGGGGGCTAAAATGGGATGTACCGCAAATCCTCGTGGATCCATGTAATTAACCATTTGTTTGAGTAATGTGCCTTTTCCTGCGGCTGCCCATCCCTCAAGGACAATTATCACTGGTAATTTCTCTTCCCAACAAGATTGTTGTAGCGATCGCAACTGACGCATTAAATCTTCAATTTGTTGATGATAAGTCTCTTTATTGAGGCTTAGTTTAAGATCAAGAGTATTAAGCATTATGATGTGTAGATTCTAATAATATCTTGCAGAATTGTAGGATAAAGTGGCAGTGAGTCTCTAAAATTTCCGTTTTTTTTAAGAAAATTTCGTTGCTGAAAGATTATATAACAATCAAGCTTGTAGTAAGGCTCTTGAGGGCTTAAGGAATTATTAAATTGTTTGATATGACTCTGCTAAAGAATTGTTTGATATACAGTTTCTGACTGTTAACTGTTCACTTCTATAGTAGTACAGGCATCTTGCCTGTCACAAGCTAGTGGACTATTTCACCTATAATTAATAGGAAGAAAGAGGAATGATAGTAGTACAGGCATCTGTCACAAGCTAGAAGCTTGTTCTACAGTAATTATCAAATAGAGGCAATTTTCACATGACAGAAACCAAAAAAGTTGTTATTGTCGGCGCAGGATGGGCGGGTTTAGGCGCAACCTATCATCTGGTTCAACAAGGATATGATGTTACCCTACTAGAAGCCTCCCCTTATATTGGCGGTTTAGTAGCAGGTTGGAAAACGAAGGAAGGCCGATCCGTGGAAGCAGGAATACATGGTTTTTGGTATCCCTATCGCAATATTTTTAAGGTGGTTGATCAGCTAAATCTTAAACCCTTTACCCCCTTTACTCGTTCCTCTCAGTATTCACCCTTTGGCCTAGAAGTTCAATCCCCTATTTTTCAAGATCAACCCCGTCTTCCTTCTCCTTTAGGAACATTTATTTATACCCAATTTCAGCGCTTACCATTAAGCGATCGCTTATCAGCGCTACCCCTACTCTACGCAGTGATTGATTTTGACAATTCAGAGGACGCATGGAATCGTTACGATAAGATAACGGCAAGGGAACTATTTCGACAGTTTGGCGTTTCTTCTCGTCTTTATAAAGAAGCCTTTGAACCGATGTTATTAGTGGGATTATTTGCCCCTGGTGAACAGTGTAGTGCTGCAGCTACTTTGGGAATGTTATATTATTTTATCCTAGCCCATCAAGCAGATTTTGATGTGGTTTGGTGTCGGGGAACAGTAGGGGAAAAAATCTTTCAGCCTTGGGTTGACAAAATTGAACAATTAGGGGGGAAAGTATTAACTAATAAACGAGTCAGTGATGTTATTCTAGATGATCAAGGACAAGGGAAAGGAGTTATTTGTGGCTCAGAACGTTTTGAAGCAGATGCAGTTATTTTTGGCGTAAGTGTCAATGGGGTTAAAAAGATTGTTGAAAGTAGTCCAACCTTGAGTCAGTATGCAGACTTTCGCAACTTAAGAAATTTAGGCAGTATTGATGTTTTAGCAACCCGTTTATGGTTTGATCAAAAGGTTGATGTTCCCCTACCCTCTAATGCTTGTTTTGGCTTTGATGCTACCACAGGATGGACATTTTTTGATCTGAATAACCTGCAAGATGAATATCAACAGGAAACAGGGTCAGTCATTGAAGCAGACTTTTATCATGCTAACCAATTATTATCAATGAGTGATCAAGAGATTGTTAAGAAGGTACATCATGATTTAAGCGTCTGTGTTCCTCAGTTCAAACAAGCCAACGTGGTTGATCAGAGTGTGATTAGAGTTTCTCAGGGAGTCACCCATTTTTCCCCTGGCAGTTATCAATATTTACTCAAAGCTAAAACCCCCATTCCTAACCTATATTTAAGCGGAGATTGGGTAATTACAGATCATGGTTCTTGGTCACAAGAAAAGGCTTATGTAACAGGGCTAGAAGCAGCTAATTTAGTGATTGAACAATTTAAGATCGGACAAAAAGCTGATCTTATTCCCATTGAACCAGATGAACCTCATATTCAATTTGCTCGACAAATTAATTCTATGGCCAAAAGTGTGATCAATTCCTTTATCCCCGGATTTGGGCTAGAGTAACTCCATACTTAATCATCTTGATCTTTTGAGATGATATTGAAGTTTTCGTCTAAATCAATATCGTATAAAGCGCCATCAGAGCATTGTGCATCATCAACCTCATAACCCATCAGAACATTATCTTCATCGTCAACTTCATAGCTACCCCCTGTACAACCATCTTCAGCTAAAGCTTTTTGGATGGCTGCTTGTTCTTCTGGTGTAACTGGCCGATCAGCATAAGCAGGGGGAATGAAGATCAGTATAATGATTACTGTGATAAGCCAACGCATGGTTTACTCTCCTATGAACTTGATCAATATTATAATCACAGAGCTTTTTTTAGTCATGGGGCTGAAACTTGACGAAAAATTTGATAGAATTACTATGTGAGGAACAAGTATTGATTTAACAAAAATCAGCATTTTGATTAAAAATCAGTATTCTTCTATGATTTCACAAGATTCTACTCCCATTGAAGTCTTGCTACAGCAGGCTAAATTAGAGCATCAAACCGTTAATGATGCTCAACAGGACACACCTGATGCGACCAATGACTTACTGAGCCAACTCAAACAAAATCATCGAAATAAAGGGAAACAAACATCCAATCGTTTTCCTGAAGCTCAAGACGATTTCCAAGGGATTCGCCAGAGTCAACAGCAGAAAAAACAAGCGCTCGTTGAGGGGCCAGGGAAAATGCCAGATGACACCAATGATGACCTACTGAAACAATTCAAACAAGCTCATCAAACTCAAGGGAAACCAGCCCCTAATCATTCCTCTGAAGCTCAAGACGATTTCCAAGGGATTCGTCAGAGTCAACAGCAAAAAAAACAAACGCTTGTTGAAGAGCAAGAGCAGACTCCAGATGTAACTGATGATTTACTAACAAATCTCAAAGCTCAACATCAAACTCCCAAGAAAAAAGACTATAATGTAAATGTTAAAGAAATTCGTCAGACTGAACAAGAAAAACAACAGAAAATCAAACGATTAACCAAGCAAGCAACCCTTTGGTTAGACAAACTAGATCCCTACTCAGATGAAGGGTTTTGGTTTGGTAAGTTTGCTGAATCTTATCCATCTCGCTTAGATGCAGCGATCGAGTATCTTGGTGCCCTAGAAGAATAAAATAGGGCAAACATCTATTGTATTGTATTCAAACATGAGGTAATTAACAAAATGTCAATTTCATTAAACAAAGGAGAACGCATTTCTCTAGAGAAAGTTTCCCCTGGCTTGGAAGCTGTCATGACTGGTTTAGGCTGGGATATTAAGCAAGTTGATACAGGAAGTGATTTTGATTTAGATGTTTCTGTTTTTATGCTAGGTGAAAATGAAAAACTTATTGGTGATGAGTACTTCATCTTTTACAATAACTTAAAAAGTCCTGACCCAGATCATGCAGTGGAACATTTAGGCGATAATTTAACAGGTGCAGGAGAAGGAGACGATGAAGTAGTTTTAGTTAATCTTAAAAAGATGCCGACAGAGGTGCAAAAACTCGCTTTTGTCGCCACCATTCATCAAGCAGAGGAACGAAAACAAAATTTTGGTCAAGTGACTAATGCGTTTATTCGTTTGGTAGATGTGAAAACTAAAGAAGAAGTCTTGCGCTATGATCTAACCGAAGATTATTCAATTGAAACTGCCTTAATTATAGCAGAAATATATAAAAAACAAGGAGAATGGCGCATGAATGCGGTCGGTGCAGGTTATCAAGGAGGATTACAAGCTATCCTTAACCGTTATCAAGCTTAGTTACTTTATTAAGAGGCAAAAATGGCAATTAATCTTAAGAAAGGTCAGCGCATTTCTCTCACCAAAGAAGCGCCTCAGTTGACCCAGTTAATGTGTGGTTTAGGATGGGATGTGGTCGAATCAAATAAGGGGTTTTTAGGGATATTTGGGGGTTCACCTGACTTCGATTTAGACGCATCTGTCCTTTGTTTAAACCCTCAAAATAAGCTCCTTAGTGATGAGAATATGGTCTATTTTGGCAATTTACAACATTCGTCTCAAGCCATTACCCATTTAGGAGATAACCTAACAGGTAAAGGAGAAGGAGATGATGAACAAATCATGGTCAATTTACCCCTAGTTCCTGACAACATTAGTAAATTATTATTTATCGTTAATATTTTCGATAGTCTTCAACGAAATCAAGATTTTGCACAAGTTAAAAATGCCTTTGTTCGTTTAGTTGACTTAGGAAGTAACAGAGAAATTGCCAGATATACTCTTTCTGGTGATGGATATCAAGGATGTACAGGGTTGCTCCTAGCAGAAGTTTATCGAGAAGAGAATGGATGGCAAGTTTTAGCCAAGGGAGAGGGAATTAAGGTGAAGAGTTTGAGGGATATTAGCCAAAAATATTTATGATGGTTCTCCGAACACCTGCGCCAATTGATATTGAACAGGTTATCATAGGATGACAGTGTGAGGAATTTATTCAATCATGGAATCGCGGGTTATTCGAGAAGGAAGTGTCGGGCTATTTGCTCTCATCGGATTATTTCTGATTGGGGCATTAGTCGTATGGTTACGGGGCGACAGATTGAATCAAAAGGGCTATCAACTGGTGGTGACATTTGATGATGTTAGTGGTTTGCAACTGGGCGCTCCCGTTAATTATCGAGGGGTGAGGGTAGGAAAAATCGGCGCTTTAGTCCCTAGTAGCAATAATGTCAGCGTTATTTTAGAGATTGACGACAGTAACCTGAGAATCCCACCAGACGTTAAGATTCAAGCCAATAGTTACGGATTAATTGGGGAAGCGGTGGTAGATATTACGCCTAAATCAGTCCTTTCTGAGCAGGCTTTGCAAATTGACCCCAATAGTGAAGAATGTCAAGGTAAAAACCTGATTTTATGCAATCAAGATCGATTAGAGGGTAGATCTAGCTCTGAGTTAATGAGTAGCTTAACCCGTATTAGTGAATCCTTAAGTGATCCTCAACTGTTAGGAAATATTAAGACAACAACAGCAAATACGGTCATTTTAGTGGAAAAAGCGCTTGAATTGAGTGATGAACTTAGTGCTATAACCCAAATCGCTCGTCAAGAAATTGAAGGGATATCAAAGACAATGGCATCTATTGAAGGTGCAGCTAACCAAGCCTCTGACCTGATAACAACCCTTGATGGAGCAGTAATGGATAGTCGTAATGATCTACAAACGACAATTAAAGAAGCGTCTCTGTTAGTCGATAATCTCAATGGAGTGGTAACAGATAACCGTAGCAACATTCAACGGACAATTCTCAGTGTGGAAAAAAGCAGCAATGAGTTACAAAATTTAGTACAAAACTTAGACGTTACGGTTACTCAAGTTAATGAAGGATTAGATTCGATTGATACCCCAGAGATGGCGCAAAATCTTGAGCAAATTCTGGCAGAGACGGCTCAAACCTCTGCTAATCTGCGACAACTCTCCGATACACTGAATGATCCTGCAACTATTACTACCCTCATGAAAACCTTAGATTCGGCACGAGTAACCTTTGAAAATACCCAGAAAATTACTTCTGATGTGGAAGCATTAATCGGTGATCCTGTTTTAATGGAGAATCTTCGCAGAATGATTAATGGGTTGAGTGATTTAGTCTCTTCGACAGAACAATTAGAACAGCAAGTAATTACCCTACAGCGCTTGCAACAAGAAACGGCGGCTTCTTCCCTTAAGTTAGCGCCTTTTATGTCTCAACCAGAGATTACTTCTATTGATCCGAAAACCTCTCGCTACCAAATTTTATCTCCCCAAGCAAGGGAGAATAAACCACTTTTAACCCAAAAATAAGGGAGTTGTGGGGGTGTTTTTTTGATATTGATCATTCCCTAAATGAAAACCGATCACATTCTTAGATCGAAAAGAGATTATTTATAACTTAAAAACTGATCAACTGTGATTCCTGGTTGTTGAATTAAACTTCTGAGTAGGCCGGGGGCTAATTCCTTATGATTCGGAATGGATAAGCTTGGTTTATCAGGATGCCAAAGAATAACATGACTTCCTGTTTGATGATCTTGACTATAACCCAATTTCTCAAAAATACTAATTGCCTTTTTCCCAGATACATTGGATAATCTACCCATTAAATTACCACCTCTCCAATGAAAGATTGAGATTCTTCAGAAAAACTAAAATTACCATGTTTTTCTTGAACATATAAATAACCTTGAATGGCATCTTTAATATTAGTAATTACCTCATCCATTGTTTTCCCTTGACTGACACAACCGGGTAATGAGGGAACTTCCGCTACATAGCCCTCATATTCCGAGTCGTAAGTAAAAATAACTTGAAATTTCATCGAATTCCACCTTACATTTTTTAGGCTAATTTCTATGCCCTTCAATTATAACTGATGAAAATAATTTTGTCTGTTCCCTTTTACCAAATTATTTCAACGGGATATTGAGAAATTAATCTATCTACCGTAATAATAGGAATATCTTCAACTAAACTTTGAGCGATCAATAATCTATCAAAAGGATCTTTGTGAAAATTAGCTAAACGGTTTATTTGTAAAACATGAGACATAAATACTGGTAACGTTTCAAATTGGTTAGAGATCAGACGACTGGGTAGATAAATTTCTGGGTTTTCGGGTAAAGAAAGTTTTCCTGTTCCTACTTTAATAATAATTTTCCATGCACTAACAACACTAAAATAAATAGTGTTATTTGAATCAGAAATCATATTTTTTGCTGTTGGTGACAGTTGAGGCTCATCAGCAACCCACCATAAAAAAGCATGGGTATCTAATAATAATTTCATGAAGATTAATTAATAAAATCGGATAAAACGTCATCTGGTAAAGGTTCATTAAAGTCTGGTGAAATCATTATTTTACCTCGATCTTGACCAGGTATTCTGTTTTTTTTTGTGGGATGAATTGCGGTTATTCGTGCAATGGGAACACTTGGATCATTATCTTCAACAATAAGAATTTCTTCTCCTTGAAGGACAGACTCCATAAGTTTTGAGAATTGTTGATTTGCTTGAGGAATGGTTACTTTAATAGTCATTGCTGAATTACAATATTTGCTCTCTATCTATTAATTATATAACAAATTTTGTCAATAGTTGCACTACTAGAATCGCACTTTATCAATCGGACAGGCAAAGGTTTGATTTCCTCTGCGATCACATTAAAAGAAAGTATGATATAATAGGGTAAAAGCAAATCAAGACAATTAAATTAACTTAAAAATGATGAATAGTAACCGCTTAAATGCTTTATCTTATCAGTCAGAATGATTCACCTATCAAGTATTGCTTGAAACTGAATCGAATGAACAGGTCACTGTTACTCTGTAAGTATTACCTAAATGTAAAGCAATTGGGAAAAATCGAGATGAAGCAATCAATAATATAACTCAATTAATCAGCGATCGCATTGATCAGGCTGAACTGTTTTCGGTAAATATTATGAGGGATAAACCTCAGAATAATTGGCTTAAATTTGCGGAAATGTATCAAGATAATTCTGTTTTTGATGAGGTTATTTCTTATCTAGAATCTTAACGGAGTCAAATTAACAGTGGCGAACTCAAATTTTTATCAGCAATTATTTAATTAATCACAATAATTTAATTTTATTGCTCATGAGTATTTTAGGGTTGATCTTGATATTATCTGGCAAATTATTGCTAATGATTTACCGAGTTTAAAACAACAAATTTAAGGGATTATAGAGGGAAGTTAATTGATCTCAATAGTGTAGATTAGGTTAAACAAAAGACAACCCAATCCCTCATAATAATAACTTACCCAAAATCCTTTAATCATCAGAATCATGGGTAAGTTTAAGTTGTTGGATTTCGTTACATTAACTAATTTAGAAGAAAGGCGATCGCACTAATTATTGTATTTCCTGTCCATTAAGGTGATAGATTTCTAGAGTAGCTCTATTGTCTTTTAACTAATTTATAAATGATTCTTTCATATTTTTTTGTACTAGATCGGCTAGGTGCATGGCTTAAATCCCTCAGCTAACTATCGATTAAATTTACTGGCTTGTTTGACTTCATCTATTGCTATTTTGACATCTTGTAATAATTTTAAAGCTTCTTGAGAATTACTCCGATCCATCGTTATTTCTAATAAACAAGATGGACATTGAAAGCTTTGTTTATATAACAAATCTTCAATAGATATCTGAATAAAGAACTGACATTCTGGACAGGGCATTCCTGATGGACGATGGGATTGATTAGCAAACATAATTGTCTCCTTTTTGGGTTAGATTACAAAAATTTTTAAGTGTTGAAAATACCAGTGAATTTGAATAGCGAAGTGAATGATAATTTTCTAAAAGTTACACAAAATATAGCTACCACTATTCACGTTTGGCTGGCAATAGTAAATAAGCGGTTAATTACTCAAGAACTATTGATTTCTTCGTCACTGGATTCGTTGACTGTTCTGTCCTCAATCGATGATCCTTGATTAAGTATGACCATCAAATTAGCAATTCCTGTGGGTAAATCGGCCTGTCTCATCTTAATTTTGACTTTCATATTGGCTGTAGTTTTAATAATTTCATCATCTTTTTGCCCACTGACGGCAGGCAAAGTAGCCATGAAACTAGGTTGAGGCGGTGGATTTTCTACAGGATCTGTTTCTGTTACAGTAGAACCTTCTCCTAATAGGGATGGGGGTTTGTCTGGCTGACGAGATTGGAAAGATTTGCGAGGATAAATATGAACATTAAAATCAAATTCCGCATCGTCAACTTGTAGTAAAGGTAAATGAATCAAGGACAGTGCAGGAACTTGAATATTAACATATTCATCTTTTCCGGTTTGAGTATTGCGACGGTTATACCAAAAATTTACCATTCGCAGTCTGCCAAATTTCGTTCCAGAATGATTGGCTGCTACATCTGGGGTTTCTTCGTCTAACACCGACTCAAAGCCATATTCCTGTACAAATTCCATGTATTTATTGGCAGCTTTAAAATCAGCTTCAATGGTTGCCAGTAAGGGCGCACTAAATATTTCGTGAAGATAAAAAGCTTGATGATTACTCATAATAAAATACCTTAATTTAGGGAACTTTGTGTAAATACTCTGAAATATCAGATATTGACCATTGATAATTAGTTAGTTCAGCCTTGATTTTGATCGAGGAAATCAGATCCGTTGGTACGTCTTTAAGTTGTTCTGGACTAACCAGAATGTCTAATCTAGAATAAGTAGCTGCTTGCAAAGTGTCAGAATCAGTTGTTATTTCGTCATGTAGGGTACTTACCATCTGTTTAAAATCATTGTTAATTAAGGTATTTGCCCTAGTTCCTGTTCCTAAAGCAAATTTGATGTCATCATTATTTAAGAGAAACTGATCTAATAAGTGAGAGACAACTGTAATAAATTCGTCACGTTTTAAAGTCCCTTCTGAAGAAATTAAACGCATCCGATTTTCTAGCAGTGAACCCGTCACCTGAGCTGTCAAATAATGGATAAAATCTTTTGATTTAAGGTTAGCCATTATTGTGTCCCATGTTGCTGGGTTTTCTGCTAAAGTCTTAGTGCGATCTATAAATTCAGTGAGTTTGCTGATTGACTTTTGAACAGCTTCATGGGCAAAGGGTTTAAAAAATTCTGTTACATTGTTTAAATCAATTTCCCCTTTTTCGCTTGTTACGTCATTAATAACAAAATTCAGGTTTAACTCAATTTCTTTGAGAACTCCATTGGGAACATAAAAATCACTAATGGCATTGGGATGATTAGCGTAAGCCTTATATTTTAAACCGAGTTTACTAGAATACTCATTGGCAGCGTCTTGAGCCGCTGTTAGATCGGTTAAAATAGTCCCTACAATTTGACTTAGTAGCATTACATAACCTCTCCAAAATTAGGTGGGCAATTAATTTTGCTGTCATCTAGGGCATATTTAACTGGTTGCGATATTCATTAATTTTGAAACTCTTTCAAAATCATGAGTTAGAACTTATTTAAAATACCTCTTTAGCGAAAAGAGAAATATTATTAAGCTACCATCGCTCTTGCTAAATATGCCTTTATAATATGTAACCTAACTATGAAGTGGGTGTGTTTTTTGGAATTCTAGGGATATTCAATGGTACAACTTCGTCAAGACTATCACCAGCCAAAGTTCCTGTAATTTTAAACTGAAGTATCTTAGGATCAATGTCTTGTGTCACTGCCCCAACTTTTACAACTGGTATTTTTACTTTTGCACTTCCCTCGTTGTCAGTTGTAACCTTTATTTCCTCTGCTGTTGCATTTGTTCCTAATTGTTGTGGAGATACGAGGTTACTGATGCTTATTCCGTCGTCTGCAGCAGTTACACTATTGAGCCTGATCGTAAGCTCTAAATTTTTGCTTTTCAAACCATTATTATCAAAAGCCGTTATATTGACGGTATAGTCAGAGTCATTATAGGGATCAATATCAATACTCTTAGGAGATACTTGAAGATTAGCATTAGGGATAGTAGGAGTAATACTGGACTGTAAAATGTTGAGAATGGTTGCTAAACCGGCTGGCATATCTGCCTGACTTGCTCCCACATGAATATCCATTGTGTACTCAACCGAATATTTAGACTCCTGAGTTGCTTTTGAGTCCTTTTTACTGGAATAGTTAGCATTTAACTTTATCTTACCAGCAGAGAAAGGACCCCACCCTACCCTAACGCTCCCTTCACCACCAGCATCAATCGCTTGTGAAGAGTTATCTTCTTGAGAAACAGTAGAGGAAGCTGAAATATTAGCTTTAAAGTCGATAGTAATATCATCAACAGATATATAAGGAATGGGAACAATCGCTAAAAGTGGAACAATCAATTTCACTTCTCTGCCATTGCTTGTATAAATAAAGTCAACAGTTACTGCTTTTTTCTGTCCGTTGTCTTCCTGTAAACCAACTTTCTTGATAAATTCCCATGAAGTTTGTGCTGCTTTCGCTTCTGCTTTAATCGCTGCATCCAATGGAGCAGCAATTAATGTGTCAAAGGGAAGGCCGTTTAGGGCAGAGGTTGCTACTGTTGAGGGGGTGGTATCAATGGGCATGAGTTTTCTCCTTAAAAGTTAAAACTTTTTCTAGTCCCCAATATTTTGGATAGTGCTAGCCGTCTAGGGGGATTCCAGTTATGTGAGTTGTAACAAGACTGAGTTTAGCACCATAGCCCAATATTGTTTCAATTTTAAGATACAAAACTGTTTACTTTTTGCACCATCTAAAATGATTGTCTCTAAATTCTCTAAATCTTGTCCATCGGAAAGTTCAGTACTTGAAGCATAAAAAAGTAATTCGGAAAGTTCAGAAACTGTAGATACTTCTGGTATCGCAGATATTTCTGATCAAGTTCGGAAACTTCTGTTAAAATACAGAAGCTACACCTCCTCGTTTAATACTATGCCAACCGAAACCCTATTACAGTTACTCGATGCGCTAGTTCTTGAGAAAACAGGTGAATCTCTTAGCCATCTCCAAAAGACCATTATCAAAGGCAGTTTAGAAGGTCAAACCTACTCAGATATTGCGGATGAGACTTATTTGAGTGAAGGACATATTAGCGATAAAGGCTCGGAATTATGGAAGCTTTTATCTGATTTATTGGGTGTAGATATTAGTAAGAAAACCGTCAGAGGTATTTTAGAAAAGGGAGATTTTTATAATAATATTGGTAGAAACTTTGTAGTTAAAGATTTTTTAGCACTTAATAACGTTCATATTTGTCCTGATACACCCAATTCAAACCAAACACCTCCACAACCCGAAGAACACCCCATTCAAACCTATCTAGACTTAGGAAACTTACCAGATAATTTAAACTTTTATGGTAGAACTGAAGAACTGAATACCTTAGAAAAATGGATGATTGAAAATCGCTGTCATCTAATTATGATCTTAGGGCTAAAAGGTATGGGAAAAACAACCTTATCCCGACAACTAATTGAACAAATTAAACCCCATTTTGATTATCTTATTTATCGCAGTCTATATTTTTCCCCTTCCTTAGATAAACTGATCACTCAACTATTAACGATCTTCCCTAAATCAGTCACAACCCCGACAGACATAGAAGATAAAATCACCTGTCTATTGAACTATTTTAAACAATATCGCTGTTTAATTATTCTCGATGACTGGCATCAACTATTTCAACCTAATAAACTCGCAGGAAACTATAAACAAGGTTATAAATATTATCGCTTATTCCTCAAAGAAATCAGTAAACAAAGCTCTCAAAGTTGTGTGGTATTAAACAGTCAAGAAGCTTGTCCTAAGATGACATTATTAACCCAGAAAAATCCATCTGTTCGTTCTTATATTTTATCTGGTTTAGGAGAAGCCAGCAAAGTAATTTTACGAGATTATCACTTATTAGATGAAGATCAATGGGATATTCTTATTGAACATTACCAAGGCCATCCTCAATGGTTAGAAATGACATCCTCCCTCATTCAAGAATTATTTCAAGGCAGTGTTGCTCAATTTTCATCCTATTCTTCTCTCATTTTAGCTAACCCGATCAAAGATGATTTAGACGAATTATTTCAACGTCTAAATGAACAAGAAAAAACGATAATTACTGCATTTTACAAAGAAAATGAACCCCTTTTCTTAGAACAATTATCAAATAAACTATCTTATCCTCCCTCAGATATTTTAAATGCCATAGATTCTCTCAAAAGGCGAATTGTTTTAGACTTAGAACAACAAAATAAAAAGACACTTGTGTTAATTAACCCTATCCTAAAAGAATATATAGCTAGTCTAAATGAATGGTGAAAATTGTAGAATAAGCTTCTAGCTTGTGACAGGCAAGATGCCTGTGTTACTTGTTCACAAATGATTGAGAACAGCTATATAGCCAGTCTCAATTATAACCTTAAATTGGTAAAGTAAAATAAATACGAGTTCCCTGATCAAGTTGACTGGTTACACCAATTTTTCCCCCATGTGCTTCGATAATTTGTCTTGCTTGATAACAACCGAGTCCAATCCCTGTTAAATGCTTATTATGTAAGCTACGAACATATAATTTGAAAAGTTGTGCTTGTTGCTCTTTCGTTAAACCAATACCATCATCTGCGATCGCATATT
>JBFRWQ010000372.1:0-6444 GCA_051439665.1 Microcystaceae cyanobacterium
ATGATGCAAGAAAGATAGGAGACAAGGGAAAATTTTCATCAATCATTGAGACTGATTGTGTAGTACAGTCAAGTTAAAGAAAAAGTTAAGAATACTGGGCATTTTCCGAAAAGTTCTTATATATTATAAGCTGAATCTAGCCTATTTTTCTAACTCTATGACTCAAAAAGGTATCATTCATTGCTTTTACGCTGACTCTCAAGTATCAAGCGCTTCAAACTCTTTCCATTATCCTGACTGGTTAAGTATTGAAACCAATTGGCAAGGCTATCGAATTGCCACAATTCCCTGGGTAGCTGATGTCGCTAGACTGTTGGGAATTTTACCCATTGATGACACGCCAGAAGGATGGCAAACTTATCTAGAACAGTTAGGATTTCAAAAAGTTACTCCTGTCTGCTGTGAAGTGTTTTATGAAGATAAATTATATTCTTAGAATTAGGAGTTTGAATTAAGGCTTAAACCCATAAAACTCAAAGACATCGGGCATCATTTCATAAAGTTGCTGTTGGCTGAGTCCAAATTGTTCTAAAGAATACTGATGGCGGCTTTGATAACGAATATTCAATTGAGTTTCCTGCTTCAGCTTTTCTCTAAACAATGGACTCATTTCTAGTTCAAATTTTTGGTAAATTTTTTCTACTGTCGCCCAAGGATTACTAACTAATTCTTGATAGGGAATTTCGATTAAATTAGAGGGGTTATATTCTTTCATCTCTTGGAAAATTTGTATCCGACGACGGTAATATTGGGCATAAAGTTGAGCGAGAGATTGGTAAGAATCAGCCTTATTTCGGGTTTGAGGGGCAAATTTATGCCACGGAACAGCATACATACTGAGTAGGGAAGGAATAGCTTGATAAGGATGACGGATAAGATGAATAACTCTCGTATCTGGTAGTGCCTCTAACATGGTGGCAAGACGGCCTGTACAGGTGGTATTCTTCGTTAAAAGAGTTTTATCTTTTCCAGTTGCATAAAGATGGCGCTTTAAGCAATTTTGATAATAACTCATTAATTGATCTTGATTTTTTTGTGGTAATTGTTCAACCCATGTTGCTGTTTTGAGAGAGTCGGGAAAAGGGAATAATAGACTGATCACGGGGGTTAATAAACTCCACACAAAAAATGTTTCGTCTTCTTCGTAGCCATTTAATTCGGTTTTATGAATACCTTGCCAACCATCAAAGCTTCTTTTATCTAACCATTCCATTAAACGATTTAAGGGTTTTTCAATGGTATCAAATAAGCGGTAAAAACTAACGGATGGAAAAATGGTATGATAGAGTTTAGTACTGCTAAATTGGGAATCATTCGCTAATAAACGATGCAAGAAAGTTGTTCCACTGCGAGGATTTCCTGTAATTAAAATCGGATTAACTAGAGGTTGCTGTTGATAGGAAGGATAGATGATATTATCCAATAATTGACCTGTCCAAACAATGGTTCTGACAGGGAAAAAGAGACTAATAAATAGGGTAACGTAAGCTGCGTGGATTAGGTTTTTGTTGGCAGAGAAATAGCTGTCTTTAAGTGCGTTTTTTAAAGTAGGTGTATGAAAATACATGATTACCGCATAGAATTTTTATAGTTAGATTGGGGTTTAAAAACAATGCGATCGCTGATATGGTAATTAATCACCGTTCCAATGATCATGCCAATAAAGGTATTAATTATATAGTTAATTGTTAACCAATCCAAGAGCGGAAAAATAATTAAAGTCCGAGCCAATAAAGCTGAACCTCCTGCTAAATGGTATAAAGGAAACTGATGAAAGATAATCTGTTTTAGGGACTTTTTCTCACCTCGCCAAACCCAAGTCCGATAAATCAAAAAACTGATAATAATTCCTGCTTCAATGGCCAGCACATTGGCTATATTTCTCAGCAGAGGAGTATCAAATCCCCGATGATTGATTAAGTAAGCCATTAAAATCAGATTAATAGCAGCTGCTACCCCTCCCCCTGCTAAAAATTTAATAACTTTAGGACTAATAAGATGTTTTTCCATAAATTTAATCAATTTTTGATGACACAAAAATAAGGTCATACATTTTCTATTTCAAGGGGATGGAGAAAATAAACTCTAATCTTTCAAGACTATGGCTTCCAGTAGAAGAACTGAGCGCTAATATAGTTCTACGCATTGAGGTTAGGACAGTAGAGATCGATCTCTTAAACCTTTTCATAGCTTACTAAGAGCCTCCTGCCTCCAGCAAAGCTGCCTTGTGCGTAGCACTAATAACTGAAATGACACAATTTAAAGAATAAGCTAGGTGCTTAGGAAGAATCTGGGCGCAAGCCTTTTAGAAGAATCTGGGCGCAAGCCTTTCAGGAAAAATCTGGGCGTAAGCCTTTTAGAAAAATCTGGGCGCAAGCCTTTCAGGAAGAATCTGGGCGCAAGCCTTGCGCCCCTACTTTCCATCAAATTGACTAACTGGCGACTTTTTGTACTAAAGCCATCACGTCACTGCGACTCAGTTTTTCTTTTCCTAGCGCTAATACTTGAATGGTACCGTGGGCTAAAGCTAGGGGAATGCGACAAAAATCTAAAGCTGGCCCTGGGGGTAAAGATTCAGTATAACGATCTGCTAAAGCAAGGTTACGGCGAGCATAATTGTGAATATCCGAAGGAGTCCATCCTTGTGGGAAGAAACTAACTCCTCGCTTCAAATCTTCCTGATAATTACGAGCGATATTAACCGCCTGTAAGCCACGGCCAAATCCGATCGCATCAGAACGACTGGTTTGTGTGTCATCATACCATGCCCACAAGTCAGATAAAAGTAAGCCAACCGCACCAGCCACACTAAAGGTATATTGGTCAAGATCCCTTTCTGTCTTGATTTCCCAGTTGTTTTCTGCCCAGTAAGCCATGCGATCAGCCATTGTTGCTGTTGCATCCCAAATACGAGGGGCAATTGTCTCAGGGGCTAATAGCGCCCATTCTCCCACTCGTTGGCTAACTTCTGGTAGTAGGGAATGATAACCTTCTAATCCTCTCCCAAAGTCTTCTGGGGTTGAGTTAGCCGTCCCTGATTGTAAATTTAAACTAATTTTGCGCAGAATCTTCGCTTTTGTCAAACCATTTAAGGTTTCATGATCCTCAATATCATCGATCGCACGCATACAAAGATAGGCCGATGCCACGGCCTCTTGAAGATGATCAGGTAAACGACTGATGGGGATGTAAAAGGTGCGACTGGTTTCTTTTAGTACCGTTAAGGCACTACTACGGTCACGGAATTTCATTCAGCTAACTCCTCACATTAACTTAGGCAATAGCATACACTTAACTATCCGAGAAAATCCACCCTCTTAACAAAGAAGTGGGACGGTTGATGGTCACTTAGGCATAATAACCCATACATTGTATGATGAATGAGGGCAAAAAACGAATGATTGTTCCAACCCCAGGATCGATTGATAAGCGCTTAAGCATCTAAATTTGGTTAGTGAGACAAGCATGAGTCAGGAGGCTCTGAGTAAGCTGTGACGCTTGTTTTAGGCTTTGCTAAGGTCAAACACATTATCTTGTACTGTTATAGTGGGTTGGGCTCTCCTGACTTTATGGTTATCAGTAAAACTTATATATCGTAGTTAATAGTATATAGTTAAAGCGTGAAGAGTCGAAAACCGAACTATGAAACTAAGGTTAGAATTAAGCCATCTTCTTATTTATCTTGTAGCGTGCAGATCACTAAATCTACCACTAACCTTCTTACGCCAACCGCGATCGCACTAGGGAACTTTGATGGTTTACATCTAGGACATCAAGAGGTTTTACGCCCTATTTTGACAACTCCTAACACCTCAATTGATCCGACCGTTGTTACCTTTGATCCCCATCCCCAAGAATATTTTAGTGGAGAAAGCCGCCAGTTATTAACTCCCTTTGCTGAAAAAGCAGATATTTTAGATCAATTAGGCATTAAACAATGGGTATTACTGCCATTTAACCAAAACTTAGCCACCTTAAGCCCTGAGCAATTTTTCCAAGCTATTTTGGTGGCTCAACTGCAAGCTAAACAAATTAGTGTGGGACAAGATTTTTGCTTTGGTTATCAAAGAAAGGGGGATACTAGAAAATTAGAAGAATTAGGGCAATTATTTGGGGTTGATGTCCATATTACTCCCTTAAAACTAGAAAAAGGATCAGTTCGCATCAGTAGTTCCCTGATTCGTCAAGCTTTAGCAAAGGGAGATCTGACACAAGCCAATCAAATGTTAGGCAGAAATTACCGTTTACTGGGAAAAGTGGTCAAAGGACAGCAATTAGGGCGAAAAATTGGCTTTCCTACCGCTAATCTTGACATTGCTAAGGATAAACTCTTACCCCGTTATGGGGTTTACGGCGCAAGGGTCAAAGTAGAAAATGATACAAATATTATGTTAGGGGCTGTTAACATTGGCCAACGTCCAACCGTAAATGGGCTATTCCCAACGGTAGAAGTACATATACTAGATTGGCAAGGAGATTTGTATGAGCAAAAATTAACAGTGAGCTTAGACCGATTTATTCGTCCCGAACAAAAATTTTCGGGAATCGAAGCCTTAAAAGAACAAATTAAGGAAGACTGCGATCGCATTCGACGGACTCAGAGCGCTTGTCACCCTCAAATTCTTTCTGCTTCTTTGTAAACAATCGATCACCGATTGGGAATCCTAAAGTTAAAGAGATTTTTATTGAATTCCCTTATTACTCAATCCCTCCAACCCTATATTATGCGTGAAACCATTACAACCCTAAAAGAGAACCTTAGCCAAGCCATTGTTGGTAAAGATGAAAGTATTCAACTGGTACTCATTGCCCTCCTCAGTGGTGGCCACGCTCTCCTCGAAGATGTGCCTGGGGTTGGCAAAACCCTTTTAGCCAAATCTCTCGCCCGCTCCATTAATGGCCGTTTTCAACGGATACAATGTACCCCTGATTTACTCCCCAGTGATGTAACAGGAACCAATATTTGGAACCCTAGCAGCCGAGAATTTGAATTTTTACCGGGACCTGCTTTTTGCAACGTTCTCTTAGCGGATGAAATTAACCGAGCCACCCCCAGAACTCAATCTGCTTTATTAGAGGTAATGGAAGAACATCAAATTACAATTGATGGAGAAACCAGACCAGTTCCTCGCCCCTTTTTCGTGATTGCAACGCAAAATCCCGTAGAATATCAGGGAACATTCCCCCTTCCCGAAGCCCAGATGGATCGTTTTACCCTTTCTTTGAGCTTAGGCTATCCCTCAGAAAGCGAAGAACTGCAAATGTTGCAACGCCATCAATTTCCTAACAAGATGGAGGAATTAAAGCCCTGTATTTCCCTTGAGGAAGTCAGTGATTTACAAGATGCTGTGAGAGATGTCAAGGTTGCCCCTGAAATTCAACAATACATTCTTAATATTGTTCGTTCTTCTCGTATGGATGAAGAAATTAGCTTAGGAATTAGTCCCAGGGGAAGTATTGCCCTACAAAAAGCCACTCAAGCTTGTGCTTTCTTGCAAGGACGAACCTTTGCTTATCCTGATGATGTTAAATTTGTCGCTCCTCATGTTCTCGCTCATCGTTTAGTCCCAGTTAGTGGACGACAGGCTAAGGGAATTGTGGAGCGCTTGTTGTCTTCTGTGGTAATTGAACCCGCTTTAGTTTGATCTGTCGGGTGGGCTTTTGCCCACCTCTATTGTGGACTGCGAGCGCTGAAATTTGAGAAATGATTGAGCTATATTTAAGCATTGCTGTTACTTTTTGCATTCTCCTTAATCATTTGCTGTGTACTTTGACCCATTAGATAAGAACCAATGACCATAACATAAGAATAGAAAATCTTTTCTTGATAGCCAAAAAGAATACCCAAAACAACAATCGTTGTTAAAAATCCTTTGAAGGAGAAGGTGAGCAAATTGGTGAAGGAGGATTGAGAAGACATAAAAGCAGATGTGCGTTAGTTCGCTTAAAATTAACAATTAAAGACAGTAAGTAAGGAAGATTAAGATTAGGGCTAAATCTAGCGATGCCTGTCACCTTGTACAGGATAGCTTACCCTATTCTCTTTCTGCCTACTTTTGCAAGCTTAAGTAAATTATAGCAAAAATCACTTAAGTGTGATTGATCTAAACAGTCGATCAGCTTGGCAAAATTATCGAGAAAATCTCCATTTGAGCATCTCAAACCATAAAAACGGCAAAAGTCTTGATTTTGCACCTAGTGATAACTTCACCGTGTTTACCCCCAATTCAGGAAATTTTTTTATAAAGTTTTATTAAGAATATATTTAGGGTGATTACCTATATATTTTATAGCATAAATAGATCATTTTTAAATGATGATCTGGTTTAATTAAGTTTAAGAAGAGGTTAATATTTGTCCCAGGGTAAGCTCATCTAAATTGGTATAAAAATATACGGAATATTAAGACAGAATATGGGTTAAAAACCTTAAAAGGAGGTGGAT
>JBFRWQ010000373.1:0-11497 GCA_051439665.1 Microcystaceae cyanobacterium
GGTAACAGTTAGACTCCATCCATCTGGACGTTGGCACATTTCTCTTAGATTTGACGACCCAACCATTAAACCTTTACCTGTTACTGACAAGGCGATAGGAATTGACTTAGGAATTAGTAGCTTATTAATTACCAGTGATGGGGAAAAAGTTTCTAACCCTAAACACTTAACAAAACACTATCGAAAACTTCGTCAGGCACAGAAAAGTCTGTCTCGAAAGCAGAAAGGCTCAAAGAATCGGGAGAAAGCCCGCAGAAAAGTAGCTAGAATTCACGCTCAAATTACCGATACGAGAAAAGACCATTTACATAAGCTAACGACTCAACTGGTTCGTGAAAATCAAACGATTGTGGTTGAGGATTTAGCGGTGAAAAACATGGTCAAGAATCCTAAACTAGCTCAAGCGATCTCAGATGCCAGTTGGGGAGAAATCACCCGACAATTAGCCTATAAATGCCGTTGGTATGGGAGAACCTATATTGAAATAGATAGATGGTTTCCTAGTTCTAAACGGTGTAGTAATTGTGGGCAAATTGCCGAAAAAATGCCGTTAAGTGTTCGAGAATGGGAATGTCCTGAATGTGGAACTCACCATGACAGAGATCTTAACGCAGCTAAGAACATTTTGGCCGCAGGGCTTGCGGTTACAGTCTGTGGAGCGAGTGTAAGACCTGAGCAGAGTAAATCTGTAAAGGCAACTGCTAAGAAGCAGAAACCTAGATCGTGAGGTCTAGGTGCGATCCAAGGCGAGGTTTCCTCGCAGCGTGGAAAGCGCACCTTTAGGAATCACCTTCCCTTTTAGGGCGGTGAGGATGTCAAAACCCATCTTACTGTATTGTTTCAGCTAATTGGGTGCGTTATAATAAGGCTTCTAGAGGGCTAAAGCCCAACAACAGCAATTTCTATTACCTCATTGTTACGAACTCCTCAGCCGAACTGGGATGGATTCCTACTGTTGCATCAAAATCAGCCTTTTTCGCTCCTGTTTTCACTGCAACCGCAACCCCTTGAATGATTTCTGCTGCGTGATCTCCTACCATGTGAGCGCCAACTACTTTATCTGTTGCTTTTTCTACTATCAGTTTCATCATCGTTTTTTCTTCTTTATTGGGTAAAACATAGTACATCGGACGGAATTTAGAACGATACACACTAATTTCATCTTCTCCATATTTCTCTTTCGCTTCTGTTTCGGTTAACCCGACGGTGGCTGCTTCTGGGGTCGTAAATACAGCAGAAGGAACATTCTCATGGCTCATTAAGCGGGGTTTTCCGCCAAATTCTGTATCAGCAAAGGCTCGTCCCTCGTTAATCGCTACTGGCGTTAAATTAATCCGATCTGTACAGTCTCCTACTGCGTAGATATGGGGGACAGAGGTTTGACTGTGTTGGTTAACTGCGATCGCAACCGGTTTTCCTTCTGTTAATTCTACCCCTGCTTTATCTAACCCTAAGTTATCAATATTGGGAATACGTCCCGTTGCAGCGAGTCCAACGGCATCAGCCAGTAATATTTCCTCTTTTTTGCCTTCTTCTCCTTCAATATGGACTTTTAAGCCGTCTTCTGTCTTCTCAATGGCAGTGGGTTTGGTATTGGTAAGAATTTTGATCCCATGTTTTTCCATTCCTTCCTGGATGGTATCCCGAATATCCTCATCAAAGCCCCGTAGAATCTTATTTTTTCGTACCAATTGGGTGACATTTGTGCCTAAACCTTTCATAATGCAAGAAAATTCACAACCAATATATCCTGCGCCAATCACGACAATATTTTTCGGTTGTTTTTCTAGGGTAAACATACCATCAGAGATCATGGCATATTCGATACCAGGAATATTTGGTTTAACGGGATATCCCCCCACTGCAATTAATATTTTCTCTGCGGTTACTTTCTGATCTCCTACTTCAATCGTATGAGGATCTAGGAATTTACCATAAGCCCGAAAAAGCTCCACCTTAGAGTTATTTAACATCTTTAAGTAGATACCATTGAGTCTTTCTACTTCATTATTCACAGAAGTAATCATTTTTGACCAATCAAGGGTGCTTTCAACTGCACTCCAGCCATACCCTTGGGCTTCTTCAAATTGATCGGGAAAGTGGGACGCATATACCATCAATTTTTTAGGGACACAACCTCGATTAACACAAGTTCCCCCTAAACGACCCATTTCTGCTATACCTACCTTAGCGCCATACTCTGCAGCCCGTCTAGCAGTTGCAATTCCCCCAGATCCACCACCGATCACGAACAGATCAAAATCGTAACTCATAGAGTGATACGCTCCCTTATTCAGATTCATTATTGCTATGTTAAACCGTTTAATTCCCTTTGGACAATTAATTTTAGGCTTGGGATGGGGGTTTTCTCCCCTTGAAACCTTAGCGCAACCGACAGTTATTCCTCAAAAAGTTGCTTATTCTAAACCATTTTGTTTATCTCGCTTATCTAGGGACATTAATAGGGTTATTAATCAAGATCATTTGTTGCGATCACATTGGGGAATCTTAGTCCAAAATTTAGAAACAGGAGAGATATTATATCAATTGAATGAGGATAAATATTTTATTCCGGCCTCAAATATGAAATTAATCACCAGTGCAGCAGCGCTATTAACTTTAGGGGAAGATTTTCAAATTCGGACTTCTTTTTATGCCAAGGGAGTATCTCCTAAGTTAGACCGTTTAACCGTAGTGGGAAGGGGCGATCCCACCTTAAAAACAGAAGATTTAGAGCAAATTGTGCAGCGCTTAAAAGCATCGGGAGTTCAAGAAATTGAGCAATTAGTTGTTAATTCTGGTTATTTTCTGAAGGATGGAATTAATCCGACATGGGAATGGGATGATATTAAATATTATTATGCACCAACGATTAGCAGTTTAACCTTAAATGATAATATGGTGATCTTGCGTTTAATACCTCAACAGATAGGAGACTCTGTAAAAATAGAATGGTCAGATGCTCTGGCTGGTCAAGAGTGGCAAGTTATTAATAAAACCGTGACAGCAGAAGAAGGAGAGAAAAATACAATTTCTTTGCATCCTCAAAGGGGAACAAATCTTTTAGAAATTAGAGGAACATTACCAATCAATGAGGAAGTTGATACTTTTTGGTTAGCAGTTTTAAATCCTGAGCAATATTTTTTAGCGGTTTTTAAACAGTTGTTACAGCAAGAGGGAATAACTGTTAGAAGTGATCAGATAAGCCGAGAGTTAGAGACTGAAGAGAAAGAAATTTTATTTATTAATTCTCCTAAATTACCTGAACTGTTGAGTAAGGTTAATCAAAATAGTGATAATTTATATGCAGAGAATTTATATCAAATTATTCTTCAAGAGTCAGATGATGAAAGTAAAGTGTTATCAGATATTATAAGCGATAGCAAGATAATGGATGGTTCGGGTTTATCTCGTTGGAATTTTATCACTCCTCAAACTTTGGTTAATCTTTTAAGCAGTATTTACAAAGACCCTAATTATTCAACTTATAAAGATTCTCTTACTGTTGCAGGGGAGAGAGGCACATTAAAAAATCGTTTTGTTGATACGCCTATTGAGGGTAAATTATGGGGAAAGACGGGAGGCTTAACAGGAGTTTCTTCTTTGTCAGGCTATTTAGAAGTAGAGACTTATTCACCGATTGTGTTTAGTATCATGGTTAATTATTCTGATCAATCTTCTTCGACTTTGCGACAAGAAATTGATCAGATTGTTTTACAAGTTAGTGAATTTGGTGATTGTATTGAATAGAGATTAGGAGGAGTAATCTTGGTGAGGTTGGTACATCAGATCAATTAATTTTTAGTTTCAAAGGCTTCTCCGAATTTGCCTACCCTACATCCACATCATTCCCTTTAATTCCCTTTTTTTTGGGACTGACATCTCCCTACTCTATTTTGTAAAGTAAAAGAAAAAGCAATTACTGAATCTTTCTCCTCTTATGTTATCTCGCCTAATCTCTCGATTTATTGCTTTATTCCTAGCAACTATCGTCATTATTGCTACCCCTCAACCCTCTGTGGCTCAGAAATGGCTTCCTTGGGTACTTCAGGGCTTACAGGTGATTCAACTTGCGACGTTAAGCGATCGCCAAGAAGTCCAATTAGGTAGGCAAATTAATCAACAGTTATTCGCTTCGAGGAAAATGCGTGTCTCTCGTAATCGTAAATTGCAACGCAAGGTTAATCAAATTGGTCAACAATTAGTGAAAACCAGTTCTCGCCCTGGTATCCCCTATACTTTCCAAGTAATCGAAGATCAAGCTGTCAATGCCTTTGCTACGATGGGAGGGTTTGTCTATATTAATACAGGATTAATTGCTACAGCCGAAAATGAAGCAGAATTAGCCAGTGTGGTTGCCCATGAGATTGCTCACATCGCTTCTCGCCATGCGTTAAACCAAATGCGCAATGTAGCTGTTTCACAGGGGTTAATGTCGGCGGCGGGTGTGGAGGAAAATCAGATGGTACAATTGGGGGTACAGTTAGCGGTTAATTTACCCCATAGTCGGGAGGCTGAGTTAGAAGCTGATCAATTAGGGTTAAAAAATCTAACAGAAGCGGGATATGCACCGATCGCAATGGTAAATTTTATGAAAAAATTGGCAGCCCAAGGAAAAGGCAATATTACTCTTTTAAGTACTCATCCTGACACTAATCAGCGTGTGATTGCTTTGCAAAATTCCTTAGATCCTAGTACTGCTACTCAAGGATATGGACTAAATTCTCAAGCCTATCAAAGGGAATTTCGTTAAGCGCTTGCTTGTCTAATATAGCCGTACAAAATAAGGTGTTTGACATTAAAGATCCTTCTCCCAAAACTTATGATTTAATAAGGCATCAATCTCATTAGGAAAGGGACAAACATCAGGGAAACTGGCATCATATTCAATTCGCACATTATCCAAAGCCTTTTGATAACATTTAACTAAAATTTGTCCTAAGAAATTGCGTAAACTAGGAGAATCATCAAGAATCTGATTTAACTTTTGCTGTGTACGATTTAGCGTCACTTCCCAACCTCGATAACAGTCAGGTAAAGGAACATAACGCCGTTTTAAAGCGTGTTCAAACAAAGTAATGAGACGATTCTCTAATCCTCTTTTGTCTCGTCTCCCCAAAGATTCCACCTCCTCAACTAAATTTTCTAAGTCAACCTGTGAGAAATCTCCAGATTTTAAGTGCTTAACCGTTTCCTTTATCCACAAAGCAAAATCTTGCTCATAGAGCGTTTTTACCTTTGCTAAAGTCATAACTTTGATCTCCCATGTTGACTAATCAACTTAATTTTACCTGCACTTATCAACCCACGGCTCTTTTGAGACGATGGTGGAGACCGTATAAAATCATACAATTAGCCTGTGATGGGTTACGGTACAAATCAAAAATTATCAACTTTTCCTCTAAGTTATCGCTGTGCCTAACCCATCCTACGATTTATAAGTTTTGCTTATCACTATAAAGTCAGGATAGCCAATTTTTACAGTGACACTAATTTGTTGCAGATGACAAATAGTTAGTTACTGTACAGCATTTTTTCGGTTCTTAGTATTTGTGGTAAATGGGCGGTACTGGACTCGAACCAGTGACATCCTGCTTGTAAGGCAGGCGCTCTACCAACTGAGCTAACCGCCCGAATTCGTTCGCCTATCTAATATAACATAATTTTCTCAAAGAGCAACATTTTTTTTTGCGCTATCATAAATTATCTTATTGATACCCAACTGACAAATCCTATGCCGTCTGGTAAAACCCACGATCGCATTACTTGGTCCACCTTACCCTGGGTGATCTGTATCACATCCCTCCTGATCCCTCAATGGCATATTATCCTCATTGTCGGCGCTTCTTTTCTGTTTGCGGGCTTTATGTTTGGACCTGACTTAGATATCTACTCGATTCAATATCAAAGGTGGGGCATACTCCAATTTATCTGGAATCCTTATCAAAAGTTGATTCCTCATCGTTCTTTATTCTCCCACGGCTTTTTGATTGGGACAATCATTCGAGTTGTCTATCTGGTGGGTGTGATCTTGATTCTGATGGGGTTTATCGCTATGATAGGTCATCTTGTCAGTGGAGGGAGGGGATTATTAGCTGATTTTGAACCCAAGTTGTTCCAATCAATGATTAAGCAGTATGCTACTGAAGCGCTAGCCTTACTTATTGGCTTGGAAGTAGGGGCTATGAGTCATAGTATTGCTGATCATCTCGATTCAGCCGCCAAAAAGCGACAATCTAAGAAGTTAAAGCCCAAAAAAGCACGTAAAAAACGTAAAGCTACTAGCAAATCACGAAAGTAATGTCAATCGATTCATCTTATTTAGATAACAGTGAGGGCAATTATCTCAATATTAATTGGGAAAAACTAATCCGCTACTATCAAAATAAATTATCTTATAAGGTTGCAGAAAATAAGCTTAACTATAATTTTGAACAATGGGGAACACCTAAATTTCCCCCTAATTTATCTTTAAGAAAATATCAAAATCAAGCGGTTTTAAATTGGTTTAAACATAAAGGGCGTGGTATCTTAAAAATGGCAACGGGAAGCGGTAAAACCATTACAGCCTTAGCCATTACCACAGAGTTATATAACAAAATTGGCTTAAAAATGTTGGTGGTTGTCTGTCCCTATCGTCATTTAGTCACCCAATGGGAAAGAGAATGTCAAGCTTTTAATTTATCTCCGATTCTGGCCTTTGAGTCGGTTTATAACTGGCAACATATTCTTTCTAATCAACTCTATAATTTAACCAATAATCAACAGAAATTTATCACAGTTATTACCACTAATTCTAGCTTAATAACAGAAGGTTTTCAATCAGAAATTAGATTTTTTCCAGAGAAAACCCTAATTGTAGGAGACGAAGCTCATAACTTAGGTTCTGCTAAACTAGAAGATAAATTACCTCGCAGTATTGGCCTACGGTTAGCCCTATCTGCTACCCCAGAAAGACAGTATGATGAAGAAGGGACAGAAGCGCTGTTTTCCTATTTTGGAGAGATTTTACAACCTGAATTTACCCTCAAAAATGCGATTCAACAAGGTGCATTAGTTCCCTATCTCTATCACCCTATTTTTGTCGAATTAACCGAGTCTGAAGCCTGGCAATATGCTAAGATTACTCAGCGCATTGGTTGGGCATTACAAAAGGCAGAAAATTGGCAAAACAACGAAAATATAACCGCTTTATTGTTGCAACGATCTCGCTTAGTGGGGACAGCAGAAAATAAACTTCAAGCGCTGAGAGAGTTAATGAGCGCTCGCACAAATACTGATCATACTTTATTCTACTGTGGTGATGGTTATTTAACCAATAACTCTCAAGAATACCGCCGTCAAGTGGAAATTGTCACCCAGATTTTAGGACAAGAAATAGGATACCGAGTTAATACTTATACGGCTAATACCTCCTTAGAAGAACGGCAAAAGATCACAGAACAATTTGAGCAAGGAGCGCTACAGGGGTTAGTAGCAATTCGCTGTTTAGATGAAGGGGTAGATATTCCTTCTATTCAAACGGGCGTTATCTTAGCCAGTACGGGAAATCCTCGTCAATTTATTCAACGTCGAGGCCGCATTTTACGTCCTCATGTTGACAAGAAACAAGCGACTTTATTTGATATGATTGTTTTACCCCCTGAATTAGATCGAGAAACTTGGGAAGTAGAACGTAATTTATTAAGGAAAGAGTTAAAAAGGTTTATTCAATTTGCTGAATTAGCGATCAATGCAGAGCAAGCGATGGAGCAATTTAAGTCTATTTTAGAAAAGTATGGTATGAATCTAGGAGATTGACTTGTTGTAGCGCTTTCTTAACAACCGCCTTGAAATGAATTTCCAGGCTAATAAATGACGTTCAATAAATTGAACTAGCAGCAATCTTGAGTCCTGTGGTACAGGCATCTTGCCTGTCACAAGCTAAAGCTTACGCTACAATGGTTATAATTGCTCACTAAAGGTGATTGGTGGCTCAAGCCCAACAACCAGCCCTATGGTGGTGGAGTTGTTGCGCTTTAGCGCTTTAGAGATGAAGAGTTAACAGACAAGATACTTGTCACAAGCTAGAAGCTTGTGCTACAATGATTATAATTGCTCACTAAAGGTGATTGGTGGCTCAAGCCCAACAACAATTACTGGTTACTGCTAGGACAGGTTTCAACATCTTCTGTCAGAGAGGCTGATGGTGCAAGGCCAATCCATTGATCAATACTTTCACTGTCAAATCCCTGACGACATTCTTGATCAACTTGAATCAGGGGACGACGAATTAATAAGGGTTCTTCTACCATTAATTGTAAAGCGCTTGCTTCGTCTAATTGCAGGGGATCGATTTCACCTGATTTAACACGAGGGGCAGTACGATTAAACCACTCATAAACGGGACGAGCGCCAAAAAAGGGACGTAGGGTTTCAGGTGTCCAGGGTGTGGTTAATAGATTGTGTATTTCGAGTTGATGACCCGCAGCTTGCAGTAGTTTCTTTTGCTTGGTATTGTTCAGACAACCTGGTTTTTCGTAGAAGATAACCTTAGTCATAAGTGCGCCTTGTGGTAAAAATGCCATATTCTCCTTATAACAGGATAGTTAACTCAATATTAGTATCGTTGACTACTATTCTTTGATTATTTACCCTAAAATAGTGCATTAGATTATAGCTCGTAGTAAGCCCTTTAGGGCAGGGAGTAGGGCTAAAGCCCCGACTACGAGCCTCTCTTCGTTTTGCTACAGAGAGCCTTAACTATCAACTATCAACTATCAACTATTAACTATCAACTATCAACTATCAACTATTAACTATCAACTATCAACTATTAACTATCAACTATCAACTATTAACTATTCGTTGGGCTACTCGGAGTTTGGCAGAACGAGAACGGGGATTTTGCTTGATTTCTTCGCTATCTGCTGTAATTGGCTTTTTGGTCAATACTTGCAAGCTCTCTGTGTCTCGAAATGAATGTTTGACTCGACGATCTTCTAAACTATGAAAGCTAATAATGGCCAGTTTACCTCCTATCTTTAACCACTGAGGGGCAAGCTCAAGAAAGCGCTCTAATGAGCCTAATTCATCGTTGACGGCTATGCGTAGCGCTTGAAAAACTCTGGTTGCAGGGTGAATCCTACCATAACGGGCTTTGGGGGGATAACAGGTTGTGATCGCATTGGCTAATTCAGTGGTGGTTTTTAAGGGGCGCAGATTCACAATTTTACGGGCAATTCGCCTTGATAGCCGTTCTTCTCCATAATGATAGAATATATCGGCTAAGTCTTTCTCGGACCAATGATTAATAATCTCAGCAGCGCTTAATGATTGTTGACTGTCCATTCGCATATCTAAGGGCGCTTCATGGCGAAAGCTAAAGCCTCGTTCTGCTTGGTCAAGTTGGGGCGAACTTACGCCTAAGTCGGCTATAATTCCTGAAAATTGTGCTTTTTGTCCTAAATAATCCCTATAGTTTCCTTGCCAAAATTGGATTCTTTGTCCAAATAGGGGGGATAATTGATGCTGACAGATTTCAATGGCGCTGGCATCTCGATCAATGGCAGTTACCTGTATCTTGGGATAAATGTCTAAGATTAGGCGAGTATGTCCCCCTCTGCCCAGGGTAGCGTCAAGATAATGACCTTCTGGTTCAATGTCTAATCTTTCTATCAGTTCTTGGGCTAAAACGGGTATATGTTCTACTTGAGTTCGAGATTGAGCCATTATTTAATCAGAGAAGAGAGGAAAATTGCTAACTTTTATTATCACTCCCAGAGAAAATGCTACCATGATCTTAAGGGAAAGACCGATCCTGCTTCTTAATTGTTTGATTTTTGCTAAATAGGCTTTAAACATCCATGAAATCTAAAGTGGCTATTGTTCAACCTTCTGGTATTTTAGACGGTACGAGATCAGCGCAATTTCGCCAAGAAATCCACGATTTAGTCGAAAATAAGGTAGATATTGTGGTGATTGATTTTAAAGATGTGACTTTTATGGATAGCTCTGGATTAGGCGCTTTGGTTCTAGCGCTTAAAACCGTTCGTGCTGCTAGAGCCCAATTATTTCTCTGTTCGATTAATGATCAGATTAAGATGTTATTTGATCTTACCAGTATGGATCGGGTCTTTGAGGTCTTTTCCAGTCGGGAGGAGTTAGAACAGAAAATCCTTAACTGATACAAAAATACCCCTTCACAAAAGATGATAGGGATATAGTAGGGGGGCTTTTCTGATTTTATGGTGATGAGCAAAATTTATTTCTTTTTAGGAACAGGAAACAGGAAATAAAAAACAAACAAGGAATTTTAACAACCATAACATTTGGCATCTTAACGCCAGAAGAGCCTACTTCGTTTTCTTACCAGCACCTAATAATCCGACTCCACCGAATACGAGTAATCCGACAATCGCAGTTGGTTCAGGTACGGAAAGAGCGCTACTAGAGTCATCAGAGTTATATTCATAGCTAATATTGCCAAAGGTGAAACCAAGATTATCTTGAGTAAGCTCGATCTCAACTCCACTGATGTTGGCAATATCAGAAAAATCTACCATGATAGTAGATACATTTGAGGTAGGATATTGATCAGCGATTATGTCAACTGTTCTGTCAAAAGAACCATTGACATCTATTTTTGCCGTTGCAATAGTACTACTATTCGGCAGGCCAATCATATCAAACATTAGGTTATTGACGGCCATATCAAAGTCCATACGTAGGGACTCGTCCGAGCTGAAGCCTATCGCTTCGAGTGCTAATCTACCTTCATCATTGAAGTAAATCCGAGAATCAGTGGATGAATAAGCAATGTCTCCATGTATGGTTACAGTAGAGCCTGGTGTAAGATCGGTAAAGTCCGTATTGACACTGACTGTAGCAGCATGGCTAGACTGGGCAATGGAGAATAAAGTGCTTGTGGCGACTAAGAGAGCAGCAGTGGTTTTAAGCATGATTTCCCTTTCTAAATTAATATTTATCATATTTTAAACTATATTTTCTTGAACCACCACTTAAATAATTGAGCAAAATCTAAAGATTAGATTAAATTGTGTCGTATATCACTTCCTACTAGCTATTTATCTTATTTTAACACTTAATTGCAGGAGGCAGGAGGCAGGAGGCAGGAGGCAGGAGGCAGGAGGCAGGGGGCAGGAGGCAGGAGGCAGGAGGCAGAAGAGTTGGAATTCATAATTCATAATTCATAATTCATAATTTAGATAATTCATAATTTAGCAAATTAAGCCACTTCAAGTTCATAATGTAAAACCAATAACTCGTTTTCTCTTAAAATTGCCATCGCATATTCCCGTCCTTGACTATCAGCAAACTCCACCAAATATTGCTTTTCTCCCCCTCTTTCATAAATTTCTACCACTGTTCCCACCTGTCCACTCGGTAAATTGTCAATAGACATAAATTCAGGTTCAACTAAGGTTAATCTTTCCTTAGCAATCGGATTGATAATTGTTACTGTATCTAACATTAAAATATTGTTCATGGTACCTAC